>JBGCFT010000250.1:0-3535 GCA_045107085.1 Marinicellaceae bacterium
GCATAATTTTTTATTGGATAATAAACTATGAAATTGGTATTCCCTCATAATGAACACAAAGATTTTGAACTCATTGGTGACAGTTTTACAATAGGCAGTTCGGATGAAGCAGATATTCAAATTGATGCCATTGGTCTTAATTCAGTTCATGCAAAACTAGTCAAAGATGGTGAAAATTACACCCTACAAATTGACAATCCTGCATGTATGGCCTCTGTAAATGGCAGACTTGTAAAAGAGACAAAAGAAGTTCGAGAAGGTGATCTAATGATAATTTCTCAAGTTCACTGTAAAATAGAAGGTGATGTGGTTGAGGAAAAAGACGATAACCGAACTAGAATAAGAATGGCATTACCAAAATTTGTTCTAAGAGGTGTTTCTGGTGTATATTTTGGGAAAACTTTTCCGTTAAGAGGTAAAACCTCACTTGGAAGGCATTCTGATAACGATATTTTTGTTAATGTTGATGGTATTTCAAGAAAACATGCAGTGGTTACTGTTCTTGCTGATGGCTTGGAAATAGAAGACTTAGATTCATCCAATGGTACTTATGTCAATGGCGAAAAAATAAGCAAAAAATCAGTTGGCATAGGCGATGAAATCAAACTGGATAATATTCGCTTTTTAATCCAATCTCCTGGCATGCAAATTGATAAGAAAACCCAAAATTTTAAGGCAGAAGCTGTAAAAGAGAAACAAAGCAGCACAACCCAAACAAATCCAGCTGTGCAAGAATCATCAGGTTCGGCAGGTAAATGGATTGTTACTGTTATCATTTTATTGGCAGCAGCAGGTGGTGGAGCTTGGTACATGGGATTATTAGATAAGTTTTTGTAATCTATAATGCATGGCCTGTGTAATCGATAACAAATTGTATAGTTTAGGGAGTATTTATAAATGAAAGAAACCAATATAGAAGATCCTCAATATTTTCATAAAGTTGTAGATTGTCAATATGCCTGTCCTGCGCATACACCAGTTCCAGAATATATCAGGATGATTGCAGCCCAAAGGTTTGATGATGCTTATATGATTAACTGGGAATCAAATGTGTTTCCTGGTGTTTTGGGTAGAACTTGTGACAGACCTTGTGAGCCTGCTTGTAGAAGAGGGCGAATTGAAGATGAACCGGTTGCCATATGTCGACTGAAAAGAGTGGCTGCAGATAATAAATCCGATATAAAAAGCCGATTGCCTAAAATTCCTGAACAAAAAAATGGTAAAAAAATTGCACTCATCGGTGCAGGTCCAGCCTCATTAACTGTGGCAAGAGACTTGATGCCATTGGGTTATGAAATTGATTTGTACGATGATCAGTTTAAAGCAGGTGGTTTCATGAGAAGCCAAATTCCTTCCTTTAGATTACCAGAATCTGTGTTAGATGAAGAGGTAAATTACATTTTGGATATGGGTGTATTTACCCACCTTAGTCAGAAAGTTAATAGTCTTAAATCCATCATGGATAAAGACTATGATGCAGTTTTTATTGGTACAGGTGCTCCAAGAGCCAGAGATTTACCTAAACTAGATGGACGCCAAGAAGCAGATGCCAATGTCCATTTGGGGATTAATTGGTTAGCCAATGTAGCATTCGAACACACTGAATCAATTGGTACAAAGGTGTTGGTATTAGGTGGAGGTAACACAGCAATGGATTGTTGTCGAACGGCCAAAAGAATTGGTGGTAAGGATGTTCGCATTGTTGTACGTTCGCCCAAATCTGACATGAAAGCCTCACCGTGGGAAATTGAAGATGCCGAGCACGAAGGCATTCCAATGTATGAAAACCATACACCCAAAGCTTTTGTCTGTGAGAACGGCAAATTAGTTGGTATGATGTTTGAATTGGTCAAACCTGTTTATGCAGAAGACGGTAAAAGAACTTTGGTACCTACTGGAGAACCCGATGTATTTATGGAATGTGATGACGTATTGATGGCATTAGGTCAAATGAATTCATTTCCTTGGATTGAACGCGATTTAGGCATTGAGTTTAATGATTGGGATATGCCTGAAGTAGATAAAACCACTTTTCAAACGTCACTGAAAAATATATTTGTTGGCGGAGATGCGGCATGGGGTCCTGAAAATGTGATCACAGCTGTAGCTCATGGTCACCAAGCAGCGATTTCAATTGATAAGTATTGTCATAACCAAGATACAACCGATAGACCTAATCCAGGTGTTACGTTAATTAGTCAGAAAATGGGTTTTCATGATTGGTTGTATAGTGCGCCGATTTCCGATGACTTGCGATTCAAAGTAGATCTCGTTGAAACGGATTTAGCGCTTTCTAATAGAAAGATTGAAGTGGAAAAAGGTTTTAATTTAGAACAAGCCGCAAGAGAAGTGCAAAGATGCCTGAATTGTGATGTTCAAACTGTTTTTGAAAAAGATAAATGTATTGAATGCGATGCATGTGAGGATATATGTCCTACTGACTGTATCAATTTTATAGACAATGACGATGAAGATATTTTACGACAGAATTTAAAAATGCCAGCCACAAATCTAGATCAAGATTTAATGGTCTCAGGTGAGTTAAAAACAAAACGGGTCATGGTAAAAGACGAAAATGTTTGTTTACACTGTGGATTGTGTTCAGAAAGATGTCCCACAGGCGCTTGGGACATGCGTAAATTTTTATTAAATGAAGCAAAAGCAGGATAGTATAAATAGTGACTACAAATAACATTAAAGCAACCAATGATTTTGTATTGAGATTCGCCAATATCAATGGTTCGGGTTCAGCATCAGCCAATAACTTATTTGCAAAAGCAGTTTTTAGATTAGGTATTCCAGTCTCTGCAAAAAATATTTTTCCATCTAATATTCAAGGTTTGCCAACTTGGTTTGAAGTGCGCATCAGTGAAAAAGGATATCTGGGAAGACGAGAGGGTTATGATTTTATTGTGGCCACAAATGGTCAAACTTTAATTCAAGATTACAATGAATTAGCAGCAGGCGGATATTTCTTTTATGATTCATCGCGTTTATTGCCAGAAAATCTCAAAAGATCAGATATTGTAGAAATTGGTATTCCATTAACCAATATTTGTAATGAAAATTATACTGACCCTCGGTTAAGACAAATATTTAAAAACATTATTTATGTTGGTGCTTTGGCTTATTTATTCGACATGGATTTTAGTGTTTTTGAAGATTCGATTAAATCTCAATTTGCAAAAAAAGCCAAATTAATTGAGCCTAATATAAAAGCCTTGAAGTTAGGCTTTGATTACGCCAAAGAAAATTACACCCACACTTGTGAACTTAATATTCACAGGCGTGATTTGGTGGCAGATAAGATCATGATGGAAGGCAATGCTGCCACAGGATTAGGTGCAGTATTTGCAGGAGTGACAGTGGCTGGTTGGTATCCAATTACCCCATCAACTTCTGTGATAGAAGCCTTTGAAATGTATTGCAGAAAATTCCGAGTAGATGAAGAAACCAAAACCAACAAATTTGCGATTCTACAAGCTGAAGATGAATTAGCTGCCATTGGCATAGTTATTGGTGCAGCATGGAATGG
>JBGCFT010000251.1:0-3311 GCA_045107085.1 Marinicellaceae bacterium
TTATACCGCTTACAGTTAAATCTTAAAACCTTTAATTTGGTGACTTTAGATAGTACGTTTCATCAAAACATCTGTTTGTTTATCGTTGCCAACAATAAACGTGTGCTTATCATAGGCAACAAAACCATTTTTTTGATAAAATCGAATGGCCCTAGGGTTTTTTTCCCAAACCCCCAACCATAAATATTTAGAATTTTTGCTTTCTGCAATATTAAGGGCTTTTTTAAATAATGATTGGCCTATCTTTTTCCCATGAAATTTATTCAACACATAGATGCGCTCTATTTCAAACGCTCCAGGTTCTTGTGGCTCTGTTTGTGCATCAGACCAATTAACTTTCAAGTACCCAACAATTCGCGAATTTAATTTGGCCAAATAAAAACATGAGTTGGGGTTGTTTAACTCTTGTATTAGCTTACTTTTTGCAAAGCTATTAGTCAGGTATTTTTCCATGTCTTCGCTTGTGTTGCTGTCGGCAAATGTTTCGAAGAATGTTTGTTTGCCAATTTTTTGTAGTTTTTCTATCTGTCTGGCGTCGATTTTTTCTATTCTTGGTTTATCCATATTTGTTTGATAAATAAGCATCAAAATAATCGAGTACTTCTGCAAAATTTTCTCTGCCAAAACCCACTCTTATGTATTTTCCAGGATGTTCAAACATTTCTGCTGGTACTGTCATTATTCCGGTTTCTTTAACCAACTCATTACTGAAATCAAGTGATGTGCTCTTTATATCAAGCTCTACAAATGATGTCGACCCTGCTTTCGGTGCAACAAAAGACTTAATAACGGAGTGGTTTTTTGTAAACTGTTCAAATAAAGCAATATTTTTGTTTATCTTTTTAATATTGGGTTGCAGAAATTGATCGATATGGTTCAATGCGATTAAAGTTAATACTTCACTGGGTGCGCTATTGCAAATGCTCAAATAATCTTTATAAGAAACCACTTGAGATAAAAACTCTTGATCTTGTGATACCAACCATCCAGTACGCAAACCAGCTAATCCAAAGGTTTTTGATGTGCCCCATAAGCTGATACCTTTTTCATAAATATCACAGATTGGCGGCAACTCATCATAATCATCATCAATAACTAGCTTGTGGTACATTTCATCCGAAAATATTGTGATGTTGTGTTTTCTTGCAATTCTTACAATCTCTTCTAGTTCTTTTTTACGAAGATAGCTGCCTGTTGGGTTGTGAGGAAAATTTAAAACCAAAAGTTTTGTGTTTTTTTGAATCAGCTTTTCAAATTCGTTTGTATCGTATTGCCAATTTTCTGAATTCGGTTGCCAGTAAGACAATTCAGAACCGATAGATTTAACCACTTGATACAAAGACTGATAACACGGAGCAACAGTAATTATATGGTCCGTTGGTTCTAATAAAACATTCATGCTAATAAAGTTTAACTCACCAGGCGTGGCTACTACCACATCATCAATGCTGTTGGTTTGATAATACTGAAGAATGGCTTGGCGCAATAATGGGTCTCCTTGGCTTTGGGTGTAACCCAATTTTAAGTTTTTCCATCTGCTTTTCTCTGTACTGTCAGCCAGTTGTAATACATAATCCATTTCATAGCCATCACAATCCGAGCTTGATAGTAAATACTTGGCTGAAAATTCGTGTTGAGCAAAATACCTTTCTAATTTAAAGTTATCTATTTTCATAATACTTTTTACTGAAATTATTAACTTTAAAAGTATAGCAGGATTTTTTTCATTATGGGTTATACTTATAAAAAACTACTTGAGGCTATCTTTTGAAATCTTCTACTAAAAAATACACTGCACGTTCTGCCACCTCTGTTATTGTTGCCAATATGATTGGTACAGGGGTTTTTGGAGCTCTGGGTTTTCAACTGGTCGAGATTCAATCAGGGTTCGTTATTTTAATGCTATGGGCAATTGCTGGAATCACAGCATTATGTGGTGCATTAAGTTATGCTGAACTAGGTTCTGCCATGCCTAGAGGAGGTGGTGAGTATCATTTTTTAAGCAAAATATATCATCCTATGGTTGGTTTTGTTGCTGGGTGGGTTTCAACAACCATTGGTTTTGCGGCTCCTGTAGCAGTTGTTGCGTTATTATTTGCGGGTTATTTTACTTCTGTTTTTGATGTCATTAATGATCAGGCATTGGCCGTGGCTTTAATTGTTGTCTTAACTGCCATTCATATCACCAACCACAAAAGCAGTGGTGGCTTTCATCAAATCATGACTTTACTAAAGTTGTTATTAATCATTGGGTTTTGTGGGTTTGCCTTTTTCATGGTCGAAACACCGCAAAAGATTTCCTTTGTTCCTGACTTATCAGATATAGACATTGTTTTTAGTGGTTCTTTTGCGGTAATGCTAATTTTTGCTAATTATGCCTATATGGGTTGGAACTCTGCTACATATTTATCCAATGAAATTGAAAATCCCAGTAAGAATTTACCAAAAATTTTATTAACAGGGACTTTGGTCGTTGCCATCTTATATGTTCTTTTAAACTTCATCTTTTTGTATGTTGCTCCCATTTCTGAATTAAAAGGCATAAAAGAAGTGGGTTATGTCGCAGCTAAACACGTTTTTGGAACACAAGGTGCTGCCATAGTTGGAATCAGTTTATCCGTTGTACTTATTTCTACAGTCAGTGCAATGACTATGGCAGGACCGCGAGCTTTTCAAGCCATTGGTCAAGACTATCCTTTGTTCTCTATATTAGCTAAAACCAATAAGAATAACATTCCTGTTGTTGCTATCATTTTGCAGTCTGCGCTTAGTATCCTTTTTGTTTTAACTTCTTCGTTTGAGTTTATTATGGTCTTTGCTGGTTTTACCTTGATGTTATGTAATTTTGCAACGGTTTTAGGCGTTATGGTTTTAAGAATCACTCAACCAGATTTAAAAAGGCCTTATAAAACTTGGCTTTACCCTTTTACTCCAATATTGTATTTGTGTTTAATGGGCTGGACAATAATATATGTTATTAAAGACAAACCTTATGAATCCTTAATGAGTTTAAGTGTCATCATTTTAGGAGTCCTAATGTACTTTATTTCTAATGCGGCTTCTAAACGGAACTAGTTTTCTCTTTGGTTTTAAAAAGAGCGATGCCCAAATAAGCAAATACAATCCCTAATATTGGGTTGAAATAATTTAACAATGCATACGGCGCATACTCTAAAGTTTCAACTCCTAAAGTTGTGACATAAAATATACTGGTGGTGCTCCAAGGAATTAATGCAGTTGTTAAGGTTGAGCCCTCTTCAACTGATCGCGATAAAACAGATGATTTTACACCTTTTTCTTTGTAAACTTTT
>JBGCFT010000252.1:0-2506 GCA_045107085.1 Marinicellaceae bacterium
GCGTGCAGTTTCAAATTGATCAATATATCACCTATGGTAGAAATGCCAATGCCACAGATGGGAGCAATTCTTTTGAAATCACTTCCTATGATTTTGCAGGTATGATTGAATCAAAAGAATTTAAAGATGCCTACAATACAATTTTACGTCTTCAAGCTAATACACATCAATTACAAAAAACACAATTAACCTACGCCAGAAAAGTGATGGAATTACTCAATTAAAAAATTATGTTACTAAGAAGAATAAACAAATATGTCACTGATCAGACCAAATTTGCGGCTTGAACTATATAAATTAAGAATATTGGAGAAAAATAAATGAAAAAATTAGTAAAAATATTACCATTTTTGGTTTTTATGCCTATGACCACAGTTTCAAGCGCAGAGCACGAAGCCCAAATCAAGTATGAGACGGAACTACATCAAGCAACAAGCAAATGGGTTGAAACCTATAACCGCAATGACTGGAATGCTCTTGCACAACAATTCAGCGAAGATGCTGTGATGATGCCACCAAATTCCCTAGCAGTGATTGGCCGTGAAGCCATTGCCGCCTGGGAAACTGCTAATGAGACAGGTTTCCGCATTGCATTGAAGCCTGATGATATCAGATTTTCTGGAAAACTTGCTATCATTCACGGGCGATCTTGCGTCTTCATTCCTATGAGCGAAGATGGTAACAAAGATGCCATAGGCGTTGATGTTGGTAAATACATGGAAGTTAGGCAGCGTTCAGATAATGGAAAATGGCTTATATTGAAGGATATCTTTAATTCAGATTTGCCAGTAGGAAGCCCACTCGCATCAAAGTGCCCTTCTGAAATATCTGGTCAATAATTTAGTGAGAAAATAATGCTACTAAGAAGAATTACCAAACACGTTAAAGACCAAAACTGGTTCGCTGTTTTCATCGACTTCCTAATTGTGGTAGTCGGAGTATTTATCGGTATCCAAGTGGCGAATTGGAATGCGGCCAGTAAAGATTTAGCTAAGGAACAAGTTTACTTAACTCGATTAAGCCAAGAGCTTAATGTTACGATTGAACGATTAGAGAGTGGGTCGGAATTATTTTTATCCAGCGTCAATGCGATTCAGTCTTTATTGGATGCCCGTCATGAATTTCAGAACAACCCCGAGACTTATATTGCTGATGAATCTGCTTTAATGCAAGCATTTCATACAGTAAATAGTGGCAGAGTTCCAGCAAGTTCTCCTGCCGTGTTTGAAGAAATGGTTGCCAATGGTGAGTTAGTATTAATTAGAAATACAAAATTGCGACAAGCTTTGTATGAGTTTGATGAATATTCTAAGGTTGCCTTACATGCATGGAAAACCTTAAGAGACCAACTGCTAGATGCCAGAAAAACAACTAAGGGTATATTGATTTATAAAAGTGAAAGAACCGAACAATTTGATTTCTTGACTGATTCAATGGTCCCACATATATTTGATTCTGAACGTTTTCATAATCAATCAGACTTATCCGGCGCTTTGAGTTATGGCATGGAAGCTCAAGAAAATCAGCTAAGGTTAGTTAATCGACATTTGCATTTAGCACGGACAATCGAAGAAGAAATTGACTTATCAGACCAAATTTTGTCCAGTATCAATTAAGTAAACATCAGTTTTTACCCTGGCTGAAATGTTTGCTGCTGGTAAAGTTTCATACAATAGTGGAATAATGAGTGGTTTATTTTTAATTAACTGCTCATAGAAAAGATATTCAATGAGATAGTTCGAAAATATAATTAAAAAAGTCTCTAATAAGAACTCACTTATTCACTTCATCGTTATACTTAATAAGTTTACTCTTAAGAATGGTTAATAGCTGACCATTCTTGTTTTCAGTGGCTACTTTAATCCCTTGTTTTATAAAGGGTAAAGCTTCAGCCTGCTTATTTGCATCTATAAGTAGTTCAGCATAACTATCATAAGTATTGGCTGAGTTAGGGTATAATTCTAAATTCAGCTTCATTACTTTTAAAGCCTCTTCTAATTGCTTATTGGCATACAATCCATAACCCAGATTATTTAACGTTTGCTCGTTTGAGTTTAAGTCATTGTCTATAGTTAGCTTTGATTTATAAGCCTCTAAGGCTACGTCAATTCCTTCGGTTTTTATTTGATGTGATAGCCACCATGAAGCAGGCAGTATAACTGGAGAATTATGTGAAATATTGGAAAGGCCTTCGTGTAATTCATACAGCGTTGATTTTCTTCCGTCACTAGACATTAAGATAATGATGAGATCTTTAGTAAAATTTATGGATTTATAAGCATGGTGTGATGGATGGCTGCCATCGTGCATTACATCGGTTAACTCACCTTTTTCATTTAATTTAAAATTGCCAAAATCAAAAAAAGCGCGTAAATTATTGCCACTCAAGCCTTTTTCTAAAATGACTTTTTTAAGCGCATCAATGTTGACAAGCGTATTGTTCCATAATGCTTTTTCCCATTGATATAAATCTGACGCTGTTGTGTATATTGTTAAGCCTGATATA
>JBGCFT010000253.1:0-2888 GCA_045107085.1 Marinicellaceae bacterium
CACTATCAATTTACCATCTGGATTAGATTATGTATCCAACACATGTGGTGCACAAGGCAATGATTCAAATTTAACATGGGCTGTTGGAAACCTAACCAACGGCAATAACATAAGTTGCAGTGTCACTGTTGAGGTAAGCGGTAATGGCCAACAATTATATCAGGCAAATGTCACAGGATCTGAGGATGACATAAACCCAAGTAATAACAACAATCAATTTTTTATTAATGGTCCCATCCAAATTGTTCCAACGACTAATTTTTATGGATTGCTATTATTCATTGTACTCATATTCGCAATAGCCAAGTACCAAAGAAAATTTGTTATTTGACTCATTGGAAAAGGAATTCGATAATAATGAGTATTGTTATCTAAAATTTCTATTAATAATCATCTGTTGGAGTTGTGCATGCCTGAACTATTGAAATCACACAAAAAAGATCTGGGAGGATTTTTTGTTACAAGGGTTTTGCCTAATATTAATCATCAAATGATTGGGCCATTCATTTTTTTTGATCACATGGGTCCTGCAAAGTTTTCTGCAGGAAAAGGCATTGATGTGCGTCCGCATCCACATATTGGTATTGCTACCATTACTTATTTGTTTGAAGGATCAATTTTGCACAGAGATAGTCTTGGTTTTGAACAAGAAATTAAACCTGGAGACATTAATTTAATGACAGCAGGCTCTGGCATAGTTCACTCAGAAAGAGAGACTCAAGCTGTTCGAAACTCTATCCATCATCTTGATGGGTTGCAACTGTGGTTTGCATTACCTGATTCGCTGCAGGAAATAAATCCAGCTTTTGATCACTATCCCAAGAATGAATTACCTGTTTTTGAACACAATGGTGCAACTGTCTTTCTTATGTCTGGTGAGTTGTTTTCAAAAAAATCACCAGTTAAAACTTATTCACCTATGTTTTATGCAGATGTTAAATTACCTCATTCATGTTCTATTGAGACACCATCTGAATCTCAAGAAACCGGAATTTATGTTATCAATGGTGAAATTATAATCGGTACTGAATCCTATCAAGCACTTGATTTTATATTTATTGCACAAGGTGAAATGACGGAAATTACAGCACAATCTGATGCACAATTGATATTAATTGGTGGTGAGCCTTTTCAAACCAAACGTTATATTTGGTGGAACTTTGTTTCTAATTCCAAAGAAAGAATTGATCAGGCCAAGTCGGACTGGAAAAATGGAAGTTTTGGCAAAGTACCAGGTGATGATGAATACATTCCATTACCAGATAAATAACTCACATAAAGATAATCGTCATCTGGGTTTAATCCATTTTTTTCAATTCAGTATTTGAACGTTTTTCAAAATTTATTTATCTATGTGAGTTTGAAAGGTTATTTATGGTGCTAATTATAAGTTTTTGAATTATTATCAGTTTTTGAAATTTACAAATTGTATTAATTCAGCAATTTATAACAACCAATCACTTTTCAATTTATGATACTAACCGTCAATTCAAAACAAATTTATTATACTGAGCTCATCATTTTATTGGCCTTGATGACATCCCTGGGTGCGTTAACCATTGATTTACAGTTGCCAGCTATGCCTTTGATTCTTCAATCATTTGGATTAAATGAGGCCAATCAACAACAATGGATTATTACGGCATATATGCTGGGTTTTGCATCAGCTCAAATTTTTTATGGACCTTTATCTGATTCTTTTGGACGAAAACCCATTTTGTTTTTTGGGCTGACTATCTACATTGGTGCTTCTTTGGCTTGTATTTTTGCTGAATCTTATTGGGTCTTTTTATTGGCCAGAGCAACACAAGGCATTGGAGCAGCGGCAGCCCGCATTATGATAAATGCCATTACAAGAGATTTCTTTGAAGGCAATGAAATGGCAAAAGTGACCTCATTGGTGATGTTGATATTTATTATGGTACCAGTTTTTGCTCCTTCATTGGGTGGTTTGATTTTATGGTTGAGTGAATGGCATAGCATACTTTATGTCTTTGTTGGGTTTGGTATCATATTGTTCATTTGGGTCATGTTGAGGTTACCTGAGTCTTTGAAGCCAGAGGACAAAAAGCACTTTAACTTTATTCAATTAAAAGACACTTTCAGCAGGGTTGTATCTGAACCTGTTTCTATGACTTTCGCTGTTATAAGTGGCATTATTTTTAGCGGTTTTATGGCGTATTTGAATAGCTCGGAACAAATCTTCTCTCAAATGTACAATGAAAAAGATGCGTTTCCTGTTATATTTGGAATCATTGCACTATTTTTTGGTGTGGCTGCCTTTGTTAATTCTAAGATTGTCATGAAATATGGCGCTGTAAAAGTCACTTATTATGCCCTCTTAATGATGATGTTGAGTAATGCCACTTTATTATTTTTAACACTGTATTTTGATGGTTTGCCTCCGCTTGAGATTTTTGCAACAATGATGGGCGTCATTAATATTTGTATTGGTTTGGTTTATGGAAATGTGATGGCGATTGCCATGTTTCCATTGGGAAGAATGGCAGGAATGGGTGCATCAGTGATTGGTTTGATTTCAGCGTTTCTGGCAGCTGGCATTGGCATATTTATTTCACAACAAATTACCAGTACAATAGTCCCTATCACCTTGGGCTTTTTGGGCACTTCAATTGTTGCCTTTATATTGATGTTCAAATACAGGAAGTTAAAATTTTCTGAAAACAATATGGTCTAATGCTAAATTATTAATCTGATGATAATTTCCTCCACAAATCATTACGGACCAGACATAGATGGATTGCGTGCCATTGCAGTGTTATTAATTCTGATGTTCCATGCGGGTTTTGAATGGGCTTCTGGTGGCTATGTTGGAGTCGATGTATTCTTTGTTATTTCAGGCTTTTTAATTACGAGAAATATTAAAA
>JBGCFT010000254.1:0-3865 GCA_045107085.1 Marinicellaceae bacterium
GCCAAAGATATGTCTAATTATCACATTCAAGAAGCGCAATTATGCAACAGCAAAGGCAATGAAATCAGCCAAATTGAAACCAATCATGATTTGCATATTAAAGTCAAAATATTTTCACCTGATAAAAGAGTGCCAGGGCTTTCAATTGGCATATTAAAAGCCGATTTTCCGATTTATGGAACCATATCTGACTTGCATGAAACAGCTCCCATTAAACTGGCTGATAATTTATATGAATACCATGTCACCTTTGAACAGCTTAAACTTTTGCCAGCTGATTTTACTATCAAAGCTTTTGCGATGGACCCAGAATGTTTAAGGCTGATTGATACATTTGAAATGCCCTTGCGTGTCTATTCTGAAACCACAGATTCAGGAGTGGTTCAAATAGAATCAGAATGGTCAATTTAAGCCCATTATTAAGCCACAGTGATACAAATCATTGTATCTAAAGCATCAATCTGTTACCCTTCGATTTTAATTTTAAACGCAAATATAAACATAATTATGGCACTAAATAATTACAAAGACACTTGGAACCACAAGGTTGAATCTCTGAAATCTGGGGCAATTGCTGTAGATGGCAGTACCGACGAAGAAACGTTATTGAGCAATGGACAATGGACCGCTGATCAAATGCAATCCGCATTAAATATATCGGATCAAGATGTGGTTTTAGAAATGGGATGTGGTGTTGCCAGAATCGGAAAACTATTGGCACCACTATGCAAAAAATGGATAGGTACCGACATATCTGAGAACATGCTAGAAGTGGCACAACAAAGACTCAATGATCATGATAATGTTGAGTTTCATTGTTTAAGCCGTAATGATTTATCTTGCATAGAAGATAATAGCATTGATAAAGTTTATAGCGTCGCTGTTTTTTGTCATTTAGATAAAGAAGACTTGTTTAATTATTTACGTGAAATGTACCGTATTCTAAAACCAGGTGGCAGTTTGTATGTGGAAACATGGAACATAGCCAGTGATATTGGTTGGAAGAGATGGAAATACGAAGCAGATAATTGGGGTCGATCAGATCATTCTCAACGCAAAGATGCGGCAAGAAATCAATTTTGTTCACCAGATGAGTTTGATATCTATGTCAAAAGAGCAGGATTTGATATTTATGGAAGTTACAATAAGTCTGTCTGGAATCAAGTCGTTGCTGGAAAACAAATGGATGAAAAATCAGCAGAGGAATATAAGAATTATTTAAAAGAAAATCAACAAGGCTTTGAATACTCACAAACTTTTTCTGAATTATTTGAGTATGCAATGGATGTGACTTATAACGCCATTCACCCTAAAGTCATGATGGATTATATTGATACGTTAGGCGACATACCCGTGGCGGTTCTGTACCGTAAGTTTTTAATTGGCTTATGGGCAAACAATGAAAAATTATGGGGAGCCGTTGAGGAATAAGTCATCACCAGTATCCATAATAAACCCGTATTTTTTATCGTAGGCAGTGTCCGTTCTGGCACGACTTTACTGCGCGATATCCTCAAAGCCCATCCGAATTTAATTTCACCTGAAGAAAGCCACTTCTTTAGGTGGAATGATCCATTTGCTTCAAATGATTATGCACACATTAATCAAGTGGCTGAAGTTTTGAAAAGTCACAGAAAAATGGATGGCATCAAAGAAGCAGATTTTCTGGAAATATTAGAGTCTTCAGTTGATAGAAGAGATTTGCAATTAAGGTACTTTGACTTATTTAGAAAAGCTCAGAATAAACCAACAGCCCGATGTTTTGATAAAACCCCACAAAATGTTTATGGATTACCGTTAATAAAATCTATGTTTCCAGAAGCAAAGATTATTCACATAGTTCGAAACCCCCTCAATGTTGTCTCTAGTTTGATCCGCGGTAGAGGTCTATTACCGCAAAGTTTAACTGGAGCCATCAATTTTTGGCACGAAGCTTTGATGATTATTAACACACTCAAACCTGTTTTAAAGCCAAATTTGTATGAATTAAAATACGAAGATTTAACTCAAAAACCACAAGCAACCATTGCTAAGTTATTGAATTTTCTATCAGAAGATGATTGTGATATGAGCCAAGCAGTTTCAGGAGTTAAATTGGCGCACGATTCGTATCTTGAAGTCTTGAATGATGAACAGATCACAGTTGTCAAAGAACGTTTGTCTGAATTAATGCACATCTATCAATATTAAAATGAAAATCCCGGTCTTGACGTATCACTCAACCAATATTTCTGGCAATGAATACCACAACAATGATCACATTGCTTTAAAAAGTGATTTGGATGAAATCTCTAAACAAGGATTCAATATATTATCTGCACATGATTTGGTGCGTTGGATTAAAAGTGAAATCAACCTAGATAACAAAAAAAAATACGTGGTATTGACCTTTGATGATGGTGTGATGTTGGATTATAGCGACTGGAATCATCCACAATTTGGTTTCCAACGTTCGTTTTTTAATATTCTAAAAGAGTATAATGGTTATATCCATGCCACTTCATTTGTTATTGCTTCACCCAAAGATCGAAAATTATTAGAAAAAACATGCATGGGCGGACATCCAATTTGGCATGATGATTGGTGGCAAAAAGCAGAAGACAGTCAACTTATTAGCATCGAAAACCATTCATGGGATCACTTGCACCCGACACTTAAAAATGTCGCACAAAAACAAAACCTCAAGGGAAACTTTCAATACATAGACTCTTTTGAAGACGCAGAAAAACAAATTAAACACGCATCACTTTACATCAATTCTCAGTTAAACAGCAAAAAAACCCAGTTATTTGCATACCCTTGTGGTGAATATAATCAATACCTGATCGATGACTATTTTCCACAGCAACAAGATGAAATCCTAGCTGCTTTCAGCTGTGAACCAGAACATGCCTCTAAATGCAGTAATGTCTGGAAAATCCCACGCTACATGTGTGGACTACACTGGAAAAATAAAAAAGAGTTTACGAAAATCATACAAAATTAATTTGAAAGATAGCGTTATAAATTTGAATTAGTAGTAGGTCCAAGAGTATGAAATTTGTTACACATCAAAAATTACCTTATTGTCTTTCAATAATGAATTCCTAGAAGAACAACGAAGCAATAATGAGTAATACTGCAAACAAAACAGCTTGGTTTCTAAATTAATATGGTACACTTCAATTACACTAAAAAATATCAACTTAGAACAAATTTATGAAGATATTCCTACTAGCCCTTTGCCTGATTTTCTCTACATTTCTTTTTGCACAAGAAAAATATATAATGCTCAAACCATTAACATGGGATGAATTACAACTTTATCAATTAGACAGTCTTAAAACAGCAGATGAATTAAAACTAGCTTCTCATTGTCCTTCTACTTTGAAAAAAATTCAAAGTACCTTTAAAAAAACTACACAACATTTTCAAGATATTCATGGGACTAAGTATATTTGGACAGAATACATAAATTTCCAAGGTTTAAAATGTATAGTTAAACATCAAAAAATTGATTCAATTACTTCAAATAATGAAAAAATAATAAATCCAAACGAATATGAGTTGTTAAACCCTATGCAATCTAGAATATTGAAAAGCGCATCGCAAGGTATAGGATTGAAAAATAAAGATTATTATAAAAAAATTCGTCAAGCTAACTTACATAATAACAAAATCAAAAGCCAACCATATGAAAAATATGGTGGATTTCAAAATCTTTCAATCTATATGAAAGAGAATAAACCAACTTTTAAAATCGATAAAGAATATTTAAAAAGTCTTACTACAAAAGACAAAGGTACTATAACTTCAAGAAAAATTCCTTTATATAAATTGTTCGAATTGCAATACTCAAAAGAACAGCAACAAGAATTAATTGAAA
>JBGCFT010000255.1:0-2761 GCA_045107085.1 Marinicellaceae bacterium
CGTTTACCTTGAGTTTGTTTTCTGCCATTGCAGTACAAAAGAACACAAGAGATGTTGCGTACATTAATAATAAATTAGAAACAGAACAAGACGAAGATTAGTTTTGATGATAGGTTAGTTAGTGCCCCAAAACCTCGTCACATTAAATGACGTGATGAGGTTTTAAATTTATTGGATTTATTTTTCCTATATTTAAAAGTTATCTACATTTATATGGCATACTGGCTTTCAACTGTAATTTTAATCTTAGCAATTTATTTAGCTATTAGCATTGCTTTATATTATCTGCAAGATTATATGCTTTTTAAGCCAGAGAAATTGCCAAAAGATTTTCAGTTTAATTACGAAAACCAAGAAACTAAAGAATACAATTTAGAGACTAGAGATGGCGCAACTATAAATGGTGTGCGCTTTTTTCCTAAAGGCGAAAGCAAAGGTGTGGTTTTGTACCTTAAAGGCAATTCTAAAAGTATAAAAGGTTGGGGAAAATTTGCTGTAGATTTTACAAGACATGGTTATAATGTACTGATGGTAGATTATCGTGGTTTTGGTAAAAGTACTGGTAAGCGTTCGCAAAAAGCTATTAAGCGCGATTTACAACTGGTATATAATGAGATTAAAAAATTAACTACCGAAGACCGTATTATTCTCTATGGTCGCTCATTGGGTTCTGGTTTTGCTACAAAATTGGCATCTATGAACTATCCCAAAATGCTAATCCTAGATGCACCTTATTATAGTTTAACCAAAGTAACAGCTCGTTATGCGCCATTTATGCCATTGTCTTTATTGCTAAAATATCCTTTACCAACCTACAAATGGTTAAAGTATGTGCAGTGCCCAATTCATATTATACATGGTACGCACGATAAGTTGATTCCTTATAAATCGAGTATAAAATTATCGCAGATTAATCCGAAGCTTACAAAAATGCATACGGTTATTGGTGGTGGACATAAAAATTTGAATAATTTTGAATCATATCACCAAATGTTAGATGATATTTTAAATAGTGAACCAAAAACAGTCGATTTAGAAACCACAAGTATTAATGTCATCCACAGTTCAAAAAAATCGAAAAAGAAAGCTTAAGAAGTTCGTTAGTGTTCTTTTTGGGTTATATGTTATGATAGGATCTGCACTTTACTTTTTTCAAGAAAAAATCTTGTTTTTGCCAACTACGTTAGAGCAAGATTACCAATATCAATTTCATCATAAATTTGAAGAATTATTTCTAAAAACAGCTGCAAATACAACAATAAACGCACTTCATTTTAAGGTTGAAAATCCAAAAGGCGTTATTCTTTATTTTCATGGTAATGCAGGTGATTTAAGTCGTTGGGGAACTATTGCAGAATACTTTGTAAATCAACAATACGATGTGTTGATTATGGATTACAGAACTTATGGTAAAAGTACTGGCAAATTAAGTGAAACAGCACTATATAATGATGGACAATATTGTTATGATTATTTGTTGAAACAATATTCTGAAGAAGAAATTACCTTATACGGAAGATCTTTAGGAACAGGAATTGCATCTTATGTAGCTTCAAAAAACAAGCCTAAACAACTCATTTTAGAAACACCTTATTACAGTATTTTGGATGTAGCAAAAAATCGTTTTCCTATATTTCCTGTAAAACAATTATTAAAATATCATTTTCCTACGCATCAATTTTTACCAAAAACGAATTGTCCTATTACAATGATTCATGGAACTGATGACGCTGTTGTACCTTATTCTTCGGCAGAAAAACTTTCAAAATTAAATATTGAAAACCTGAAATTTATTACGGTTGAAAATGCAGGTCATAATAATTTGATTGAGTTTGAAGCGTATCATAAAATGATAAAAGCCAAACTTCATTAAAGTACATCTTCACGCATTGAAAAGACACGTTCACTCATTTTAGATATTTCGTTGTAAACTTTCATAATACTTTTATTTAAACTAAAAATGAAAGACGATGAAAACTAAAACAAGAATTTTAATTTCGACAATAGCCATGATATTTGTAGCTGTCACAGCACTTAATCTTAATAAAAGTGTTGAAAAAGAACCCTTAACTGCAACTAACGAAAAAGGCTGTGTGTTTATGACCACATTTGGAGAGCAACCCTCAGAAGGTTATGCTAAATTTAAATTGAAAGAAGAGATTCAGCCTGTTGTTAACGATGGACTAAGTTGGTTAGCAAAAGCACAATTAGGAAATGGAGGTTATGGAGCTGGCAGTCATAACAGACAAGGTGAAATGAATCCGCATTCGGTAAATGCAGATCCTGCAACAACATCTATGGTCGCTATGGCTATTTTACGAAGTGGAAGCACATTGAAAAAAGGCGAATACAAAGAACAACTTAAAAAGTCTTTAGAATTTTTATTGAATCAGGTGGAAAGTGTCTCTAAAGATGCAGTTTACATTACGGAAGAAAAGGGCACACAAATACAAACCAAGTTAGGTGCGAATATCGATGCTGTTTTAACGGCTCAATTCTTTTCTAATATCTTAAAAGAAAAACTAGACAACAAAACAAAGAAGCGTATTGAAAAGTGTTTAGATGTTTGTGTAGATAAAATTCAAAAAGCTACAGATAAAGATGGAAAAATGAAAGGTGCAGGTTGGGCAGGCGTTTTGCAATCTGGTTTAGCAACAAGTGCTTTAGAATCAGCTGAATCTGTTGGTGCTACTTTGGATGAAGTTGTTGTTAGAAACCAGAAAAATTATCTTAAAGGCAATTATGATGAAGACTCAGAATC
>JBGCFT010000256.1:0-22027 GCA_045107085.1 Marinicellaceae bacterium
TAATTGGAATTGTAGCAAATCAGATTTACCAACTGGAATCATTGATTGTTTTAATACCACTTCAATTGATGCTGGTACGTCTGAAGAGATAATTATTGAAGTATTGAGTCAAACAGCTGCAAATTATGACAATATTGCCAATGTGGATTTAGATTTCAGTTCATCAGCAATAGATGCTGACTTAAATAATAACAGTGATAATGCCATTGTAGATATTATTGCCGTAGGAGGCAGTGAACTGTTTTTTGCTAAAGATGTTGTTGGTGGTGTTGATGTAGGTGGCGTGTTTGATGTTACTGAAAATGTTAATTTCGAGTATAAATTAATTATTGACAATGTTTCTGCTGGTACATCATTTAATGATTTAGTTGTCACTGACAGTGTAGATGTAGGGTTTTTATCTGTTCAATCCGTCAGTTCAGATCTGGCTGGTTTTAATTGTAGCGCCAGCGGCAATGATGTGACCTGTACTCAAGATGGTTCTACACCATTATTACCTGGGGCTCAAGCTGTTATAACCATCGAAGTTTTCCCCAATGCAATAGGTTCTAATATTGATAATGTAGCTAACATTAGCAGTGTTGCCTCAGCTGAAGACATTGATTCCAATATTGTTACGATTAATGTTATTCCTGTAGCTGGAGGTCTGGTCGATTTAGATTTATTAAAAGATGCGCAAACTGTTGGAGGTTCAACAAGCGTTGATCAGTTCTTAATAGGTGAAAGTTTTGAATACAATATAGTGGTGCATAATACAGGACCTGATGATGCTCCTATTGGTAATGTGAGAGTTGTAGATGCGTTGCCGCCTGATATAGATTTAGATGCTGTGCCTTCAAGTCCTGATTGGGATTGTTCTGCAACAGTTGGGACCATAGTAGATTGTACCAATATCACCGCAATACCGGCTTCTACTGGTTTCTTAAGTTTGATCATTCCTGTCAGCAGCCAGGCTGAGGGAGTTTATGTAAACTCTGCTGATGTTTCATTAGCTGTAGGTTCTTTGTTAACTGATACAGATATCAGTAATAATAACGGAACGAAAAGTGTGACTATAAACCCAGTCCAAGGAAATATTACATTAATGAAGTCGGTTAATGGTGGATCTGCACAAACACGTTCAGTAAAAAAACGTGGTACGAATACCAATTTCGCAATTGGAGATTCAGTCAGTTATACATTATTAGCACAAAACACTTCTGCCATAAATTCAGTCACAGATTTAGTTGTGTCAGATACACTTGATACAAACTTCTTGGCATACGATCAATTTAATATTTTACAGTCTTCGGCTAACTTTACATGTAATTTTGATGGTACAAGTCAGTTTTCATGTACCAATGCGGGAGGCGGGCCATTAAACCCAGGTGATTCCTTTGAAGTAGAAATCATTGCTATAGCTGCAGCACCAGGAATAAATATCAGTAATACAGCACAAGCTTCAAGTGTTATTACCGGTGACAATATTAATTCTAATACGGTATTTATTGACATTGATTCTGGCGCAACTCCGACAACATTAACTGTGCAAAAACAAGCATTTGTTAATGGTGTTGCAGTTAATTCCGTGACCAAAGGCAATGCTTTTAATTACAGAATTGATATACAAAATACTGGTCCAAATGACGCTCAAAATTTAGAGCTCATTGATAATGTACCTGCTGGCATTTCAGTTAATTCTGTTTCAGGAACTGATTGGGCTTGCTCTAACGTTGGTCAAGAATATACATGTAATCTTCTTAATCCTTTATTATCGAATTCTTCTACATTTGTCGAATTTAATGTCTTTGATAATACAGCTGCTAACATCAATCAAGTGCAGAATGTTGTTGATGTAACATCTGATAATGCTTTAATGGTTAGTGCAGTGAACAACCTTGATTTAACACAAGTAAGTTTGGATTTTAACGTATCACAAAATCCAGATCCAGTGGTTGAAAATACAGTCTTTGAATTAATAGTGGACATTGCTAACACAGGATCTGAGGCCCTTGAAGGCGTTCAAATAGTCAATACTTTACCTGATGGCTTTAGCTATGTAGCCCAAAAATTTGGCAACAATTGTACAATTAATGGTCAACAAATGACCTGTAATGTTTCGAATCCAATTGCCAATGGTGCAACTGAAACTTTAATACTTCAAATAAATGCAATCACCGAGGCGAATGCAAATGCCAGTTATATTAATATGACAACCTTAACAGGCTCTAATTTCCCCAGTCAAATTGCAGAAAACACTGTTTTAAATGTTGTTCAAGATGGACAATTAAGCTATACAGTTTCAATTGATGATAATATTGATCCTGTGCCAGTTGGTTCTTCATTTATGTACGATGTTTCATTTACTAACAATGGTGATTTACCGATTTCAACCATGGTTTTTGAAGTTGTTCTTCCATCAGAACTTGCGTTAACGTCATCTAATCCAAACAATGCAACTTGTACTACAACCAATTCAGGATTGGCTTGTCAATCCAGTGGCTTCTTGAATTTATTCCCTGGAGAGACAATCAGTCTGCTGACTTTGGATGTTAACTCACCCAGTTTTGTTGGAGATGTGACTGCCAGTGTATCAGCCATTGCCGAAAATACTTTGAGTGCTTCTGATACAGAGGTCACTACCATTGCTTCTGTGCAAGCTAGCATAGCAGATTTATCAGTTCAGAAATCAGCTGATCAAAAATCTATCACAACTGGTAATCAATTGAGTTGGAATATAGATGTCACTAATCTTGGTCCTGATAGCGCACAAAATGTCAAAATCACTGATCAATTACCTGAAGGATTTGAAGTTATATCTGCTACATTAAATGGCCAAGATGTCTGCCAAGACAAAGGCAAAAACTTGATGTGTAATTTAGGCATCTTAAATAATCAAGAAAGTGCTACCGTTACAGTTTTAGGGACCGTCTTGTTGGAATCAGGAGTTCTTGAAAATACTGTCAGTGTGTCATCTGATACCATTGATGAGGAAATGAAAAACAATACAGATTCTGCCAGTGTGATGGTGAATCCAGTTGCTATGACTAATGCAGATATATTTTTGAATATTTCAGCTGAAGAAGCCGTCATTGACAAAGGTGTAGCACAATTCAATATAAACGTTGGTAATAATGGTCCTGATTCTGCTGTATCTCCATCAATTAGTATGATGGCCTCTGGAAATATCGAGAATATTTTATTGGGAGCATCGAATGATTGGAACTGCCAAGTCAATAAGTCAATTAATATTACTTGTAGTTTTGTTGGAACAGCAATGTCCGAAAGCTTTGAAACAACTTTTGATGTTAAATTAATACCAGTTGAACCAATGGGTTCTGAGACAACAATTGTCGCTCTTACTGCAACTATTTCATCAGAAACGGATGATCCTGATTTGTCAAATAATACGGGTTCAGCAGAGGTCAGTACTACAGGAGGACCGCCAACTGAACAACAGATATTGGGTGCATTACAAGAGGCTCTTGCTGGTATTGCAAATCAACAAACACTCAAAGCCATTGAAAATGTATCGAGCTATTGTGCAAACAGTTATGAGAATGCGTTAAATGGATTGTGTGATAATTTGTACAATGCTGCCTTGGGTGATCAAGGTGAGTTAGTCAATGAAGTGATGGAACAAATTACGCCCAATGAAGTGATTGGACAATCTACATCAGTATCTGAAATAGCTTCGGCTCAATTTAGAAACGTTGGTTCAAGATTGGCAGAGCTTCGTGGCGGTGGTGGAAGTGGATTCAGTACTGCTGGATTGAATGCCACTTATGGAAATGGCAGTATTCCATTAGGAATGTTAGCCTATTTAAATGATGCTTCTGATGAGTCTGAAGGTTTAAGCAAACCAGATCCAAGTTTTATTTCTCCATGGGGTTTCTTTGTTAATGGAACCATCTCAATGGGTGAGCGTGATGCTACAGGCAGAGAGCTTGGTTTTGATTTTGATTCTTATGGTTTAACTGCTGGTGTTGATTATAGATTAGATGCCAGAAAAGTATTAGGACTGGCATTAGGTTATGCAAACTTTGATTCTAAAATAGATGATTCTGCGGAAATTAAATCCTCTGGTGTCACTCTGACAGGATATGGATCATTTTATGTTAATGATAACTTTTACGTTGACAGTAGAATAAGTTTGGCCAAACCAGACTTTGATCAATCGCGTAATATCAACTTTGAAATTGATGATATTTCGGTGGCAAGAACAGCTGTTGGAAAAACCGATGCCAATCAATATTCTTTTGCTATGAGTGCAGGTTACCATTTTAATAAAAATGCTTGGAATATTACTCCAAATGCTTCGGTAAATTATATTAAAACCAATATAGATTCATTTACTGAAACGGGCGCACAAGAATTTAACTTTTTCTACTCAGAACAGGACATTGAGTCCTTAGTTTGGTCAGCTGGAATGAAAGTATCTAAAGCCATAAGCTTGAGTAACGGTGTTATTACACCTCAATTTGATTTAGATTATAACTACGAAAGTTTGAATGATGGAGTCAATATTGAAGCCAGATTTATTATGGCTCCTGATGATGAGATATTTATTATTGAAACTGATACTCCCGATAGAACATATGGTTCAGCAGGCCTTGGTCTTGTTTATATATCATCCAATGGTAAACAAGCTTATATAAATTACAGAAGCCTATTTGGCCTTGATGGATTTGATCGAGGAACATTTAACATAGGTGCAAGATTTGAATTCTAATCCTTACTAAAGGGGAACACAAAATGAAAAATATGAAAACAATACAATTTAAACTTCTGCTTATGAGTAGCATCAGCTTACTCATAATAGGATGTGGTGCTCCAGCTGTAAAAACAGTTGAAAAGGGGCAAGTGACACCTGATCAACTCTACATTGTTGATTGCTTGTTACCGCCACAAGTCAGGCAATTAGGCCAAAATTATACTTATATGGCTCCCAGAAAACCTGCAAGATTAAGTGCCAGAGATTGTGCTGTACGAGGTGGAGAATATGTGGCTTATGATAAAGCAAACTTCTCAAGTGTAGCAAAAATGTGGTTGCCAGAAGCCGAAGCAGGTAATGCAAAAGCCCAATTATATTTGGGTGAATTGTATGAAAAAGGATTAGGTGGAACGCCTGATTATGAATCTGCTGCTATGTGGTATCAAAAAGCGGTTGACCAAGGACATACGCCAGCTATGCTTAATTTAGGTCACTTATATGAGCAAGGTCTTGGTGTTGCTGAAGATGCCACAAAAGCCATTAACTTATATAGAATGGCTTCAGGTGTTCAAAATTCTTCATTAGAAATGGTCACCGAAAGAGATCTTCGTGACAGACGCTCCAAAGAAAATCAGCGCATAAAATTGTTAAAAGAAGTCTCAACGCTAAGACAAGAACTCACTGACATGAAAAAAGATTATGACTTAACTAAACGTTATGTTGAACAATCTGATGTGAAGTTAAAGGATTTGCAAGCAAAATTGAAAGCCAATAAAGGCGACAGTACTATTATCAATAAAATTGCAGCACTCAAATCTGAAATCGAACAAAAAAATCAAGAATTAGTGAAACAAAACAAAGTGATAGATACACTAGTTACCAAAGTAACAGATTCGACATTGTCTGAAGAATTGGCTTATAGCGACTCAAAAGAAGGCATCAGTGTGATTACACCGGATGTTGTCTTAACACGAGGCATTCAAACTATTCCCATGCAGCCCAACGATTTGCGATTAAATATCATGGGTCAGGTTAATCCACCAGAGGGTGTTATTGCGCTTAAATTGAATAATAAAGACATCAAAGGCAGTATGACAGCAGGTGGATTATTTGAAAGTAATGTAGACCTATTAACTGGAGACACACCTGTCAATATTGTTGCAGTCAAACAAGATGGCAGTAAAGTTGTTAAGCAATTTGTAGCAGTCAGAAATAACTTTGAACCCATTCAGTCACGTCAACTAGATGAACTTTTTACACGCCGTTTAAGAACGGATTTGGGTGAATACCATGCATTGGTCATAGGAAACAATGCTTATGATAACCTAGAGAATCTCAATACTGCTGTTCGAGATGCCACGGAAATTTCAAATGTATTGAAAAACAAATATGGTTACAAAGTCAAATTGTTGACTAATGCCAACTTGGCAACAATGCTTACTGCTTTGAATGAATACAAAGAAAAATTAGGCAAATATGATAACTTAATGGTGTATTATGCAGGGCATGGATTGATAGATGAAAATAGCAAAGAAGGCTATTGGATTCCAACAGATGCCTCACAAACAGACAAGAGTAAATGGATTCCAAACAAAGAAATCAGTAATTTTATGTCAGAAATGAAAGCCAAACATGTGATGGTTGTTGCTGATTCCTGTTATTCAGGTACTTTGTCAGGTTCTTCAATTTCTCCATTACCTGAAAATGTTGCAAACGAAGACATATTATTCACATCAAGAGTGAAAGCCAGAACTGTTTTAACTTCGGGTGGATTACAACCTATTTTGGATAGTGGCGGCAATGGACACTCTATTTTTGCCTCTGCATTTCTTGATGTTTTGAACGAAAATGATGGCGTAATGGAAGGCTACAGAATTTTTAAAGCCATGAGTCAGCAAGTATCATTGCGTTCATCATTAGCTGGACTTAAGCAGATTCCTGAGTACAGTGCAATTAAACATGCTGGACATGAAGGCAGTGAATATTATTTTCTTCCCAGTTCGATATAGTATCGAATGACTTTAATTAAAAAGGTTGGACTATCCAACCTTTTTTTTTGCTAAAATAAATGTCTATTCTATAAACAATGCCAATGGCAGATAATATTTAATGTGATAAACCTCTATACTGATATCTCTTATAAAAACCTCTATATACATCTGTTAAAATTATTGGTAGAGCAAAGAAGCACAGTGTTTGCAGAAACATGGATTGTGGTTCCTAATCATTCGGCAAAGCAATGGTTGCAAAAATCATTGTCGAGAGATTTAGGCATTTGTGCACAGATTCGATTTATCATGCCATTAAGTTTTAATTGGGAAATAATCAAAAATGTTGCTAACCAAGAGCATGAGATTAATATCTTCAGTAAAGATGTTTTGCGTTGGCAGATTTATGATTTTATATTAAATGACAAGAAATATAGTTTTCTTAAAAAAGATTCAGACATTAAAAATTTCAATTTAGCTGAAAAAATTGCCTCCACATTGTTACAGTACAACGAAGAACATCCTGAAATAATCGCACAATGGGATTCAGATATTTATGAAGTTCCCGAGTCTCAACAATGGCAAGTTGAGATGTGGTTGCAATTGCAGGAAAACTTACCAACAAAATCACCAGTAGAGTTATTAGAACTATTCAATCCGCATACTGATTTTAAGCAACAACCTGCCAATATTTTCCTGTTTGCAACAGAACAATTAAGTAGCCTTCAAAAAGCGACAATATTAAAATTATCAGATAAAAAAGACATACATTTTTTGATAACTAACCCATGTCCAGATGATTATTGGTTTGATAGTAAACCTCAGGCAAGCAAAGCACGCAATCAGTTTTTTAATTCAGGCACAGAGGATATTATAGAAGTTGGTAATCCACTGTTATCGAATCTTGGCTTTAATAAAATGGCACTTTTTGATGCGTTTCTACAAGAACACATCAATATTTTTGATGGCCAAAATCAATACACAGGAAATGGCTTGTTGCACAGTTTAAAAAAAGATATCTATAATTTGCAGCAACAACCAACTCAAACTACCACAGATAGAAGCCTGATAATTCACAGTTGTCATAACCGCAAGCGTGAACTAGAGGTGATAAAAGATGACATCCTTAGAAACTTGCAAAATGATACCTCATTAAATCCAGAGAATATCATTGTAGTTGCTCCAGATATTAATCAATATGTTCAAAAGATTAAACAGGTATTTGATTCTGAAAGTTCTCAGTATTTGCCCTTTTATATAGATAGAGTTCAACTAGCAGATAACCCGTACATTGTGTCATTGATGGGACTTCTTAACAGTTTTAACCAAGAAATGACAGCGACAGTCATTTATCAATTGTTGAGTCAATCGCCAATATTACAAAAATTTAATATAAAAGAAAGTGACCTGCCACGCATAAAAAATTGGATTTTAAACTCAAACATTCGTAATTTTTATTCTAAAGAACACAAAAAACAACTGGGATTTGAAGCCAAAGTCGGAAACACATGGCAATTTGGTAAAAATAGATGGATAGCTGGCTACTTGGCTGGAGACGAAGAAAATGTGAGTTATTTATCTACATTTGGTGACATTGCAGGCCAAGAAGATATTTTAGCGGCTTGTTTTGAATTTTTAGATTTATGGTATTACTATTATCTAAAAGCTCAAGTAGGGCAATCAACTAAACAATGGTTTGAGTTTGTTACGCAAATCTGTCAAAGTTTTTTGTACAATGAAATATCTGAAGATTTTGAAAAAAAAATACTAGACCAACTAGAAAATAAATTAATTTCTCAATCATTACAAAACAACTATGCAAAAGAACCTGAAGTGCCATTAGTTGTTCTCAATGCTATAGTTGAGACGGTCATCACTGAAAACAACTTCCGAAGCGAGGGCCAAATCGGAATAAGATTTCAGTCTTGGGAGAATGCCTTTTTAGTTGAAGCAAAGTTGGTTGTTGTTTTGGGTTTGAATGACAATGAATTTCCTCAAAAACACATTAAAAATGACTTGGACATATTCAGCAAAAAACCTGCCAGACTGAATAAATCTAAAAGTCAGCGGGACAAAAATTTAATGCTAACAGCCTTAACAGAATCAGCAAAAAAATTAATTCTTACTTATGTAGGGTTTGATGAAAAAACCAATGATCCGCAGCCACCATCTGTAGTTTTGGCAGAACTTATCAGTTACCTCAAACAAAAAACAAATAACGGTTTTAAAGTGATTGAACATAAAATGCATGGTTATCACAAAGATTATTTTTCAGATGGATATAACAGTTTTCACAACAATTACTATCAATTAGCGCAGAGTTTTTATCATCAGAAACAATCTCAAAAAAATCAAATCATTCACTTAAAAATCGCACCTGAATATCAGGTTAAGCTATTGGATCTAATGAATTATTTTGCAGATCCACTGCAATACTTCTTAAAAAATTCTGCACATATTAATTATTCAATTTTTGAAGAAGTATTAAAAGACACTGAAACCTATCAACTCTCTGGTTTAGAGAGTTGGCAATTGAAACATGAAATTTTTAATCAGGGATTGTTTTCAGCTTACAAAACAGGAATAGTAAGTGACAATAAAGTGGGTCAAACGATCTTAAACAAGACAGCCAATGCCTTAAAGCCACTCATTGATTTACAACAAGAGAAAATTTTTAAAACTGATATGATTGATACACTTGTTGCAGATACTAAAATAATTGGCCAGTGTGAATTGGATGAAAATAACTGTTTAACTTCAATTTATCCAGGAAAAAAATCAACAAAAAATCTGTGTAAACATTGGATTAAACACTTATGTTTTGAATCAGAAAACCCAAGTTTTGTTTACTTTGAGGATAAAAGTTTTAAGTTTGAAGCCATGCCAGACAAGCAATTATTATTAATGGAAATTATTGAACAATGGAAAAAGTCCTTTGATCAGCCGTGGTTATTTTGTCCACCAGCCTATCTAAATATTAAAAGTTATGGGTTAGATTTGAACAATCAAACTGAATATTTGAAAAAATTTAAGCCCAATCAATACACATTTCCATCAGATGGACAAATTTATTTTGCACAAAAGGTTGAAGGCTATAACGAAGAAAAAGACATCTCAATCTTTTTGAGCCCTATGATTGAATCCATCAAAAATATTTCTTAAAAAATAGTTTTTATTGTTGGGTTTGAGACAACTGCATTTTCATCTGATTTAATATTTCTTCGTCCTTATTACTCCAATGAGATTTTGCCTCATGCTTGGCTTCTAGCATTAACTGAAGTGCTTTCGTTTTCTTTCCATTAATAAATAATATTCTGGCTTGAGCCATTATAAATTGATAATCTGACTGATACTCTTTAGTAATGAGATTTAAATATTGCTGTGCTTTTTGATTATTTTGATTTATAAACAAGTCAAAAAATGTCATATGTATGTGAAAGTGTAATTCATCATTGGGTTGTTTCTCAAGTATCTTTAAACTATGTTCCAAATGGTTTGCCACGCCATCTGTGAATTTTTGAGCAAGTAATAATTGTGCAAAATACAATTGTGAAGTGGCTTCAAATAATTGATTGTTGGTTTTTTTAGCTAAAGCCTGACAATCTTGAAGTGTTTGTTCAGCAAGGGTATATTGTTTAGCATCAATAGCGGTTTTTGCTATGGCACACAAAAGGTCTACTTCATTTTCTTTCATACCGGATTTTTGTGAAATATTAAGAGCCAAGCTAAGTTTATCTAAGGCCAGTTGAAAGTTAAATTGTGCATTAGCAACTTCTGCAGCAATATAATAGGCAGCCAGTAAAGCTTGAGGTTCATCAATTCCAATGACAATTTCCCACATCTTTTGAGCATGAATTTCAGCATCAGAAACTTCTCCCATTTTTATCAGTAAATTTGCCAGATGCAAATGCGTTCCGGCAATACTTATAGGGTCGCCTAGTTTTTCAGCAATTTCTTTACGCTGATTTGCAAATGCCAAAGATGCTTGATATTTCCTTTGAGATTCCATGACAATTCCCAAAGGTGAAAGTATGTATTCTATGCCTAAGTCGTAATTTAAATCTTCGAATATTCTTAAAGATTCAAGCAAGTGTTTTTCGGCAAGCACTAAATTTCCTTGAGTTAATTTAATGTCTCCCATGATTGATAATGCCCGTGCGGTATTAATAGGCAAATTTAGTTTTACTGAAATTTGTTGGCTTTTATTGGCTAATTCATAGGCTTTTTGAGGATTACCTTGAGAGTTAAAAATTTTAGCCATTTCATAATAAGCTGTAGCAATTTGAACTTCAGTTGCTTCTTCGGAATTTAGTATAGAGTTAAATGCGTCTAATGCCTTGTCTAATTCCGCTAATCTGAAAAAAGATTTACCGATGGTTTTATAAGCATCGATTATTAGGCTTTTATTTTTGCTTGTTTCTATTACAACTTGTGCATGAGAAATGGCTTTTTGATAATTAGAAAGACCATAAAAGGCCTCAGAAATAGCTAATCTTGCCAATAAAAAATTAGCATCTTGCTCTATGCTTACTTGCAGGTAACTTTTAGCTTCTTCAAATGAACCATCGATTAAACTGGCTCTGCCTCTGATATAGCTTTCAATGACATAAGCGCTATCAGTTGTTAGAGGGAGCAATTTGGTTTGGCAGTTTTGAGTTTCTATAACAATATTGTCGCACACCCAGTTTTGAATGTTTTTAATCGATACTTGAAGGTTTTCAATATTAACAGTTAAATCAGATACAGGATTATTATTGTTGAAATATGTGAATGAAAGCTGACCATCAGATTGATTCATTTTAACAATATTATCGACTGCATAAAATTTTTCAGTGTTGGAAGTATAAGGCAGTATCATGGATTGATTTGAATAGTGTAAAACCTGATTGAGGTAAACCATTAAACCTTGTTGCTGCCATTTCTTTTTTGTGGTATTTAAATTTGCGTTGATAAAACTAATTTTTGGTTCTTTTGTATGTTCTATTTTATGCGCTATGTTTTCAGTAGGTTTTGAGATGTTTGTTGTTTTTTTAAAAACAACATAAATGAGTGTCGAAACTATTAAAAAGGCTAAAAAAGTGACATATTTTATAGTGTTATTTGATTTATCATTTGTATTGACTGGTGTTTTTTGTTGGTTTGATGATGCTATATTGCCAACAAATTGTAACCCAAAACCATGAACAGTTCTTATGTATTTTCCTTTGCCATTGTTATCATTGAGCGCCGTTCTTAACTTTGTTGAGGCATGGGAAAGCACGCTATCTGAAACAGCTCTACCATTCCATAATTTTTCTATTAATTCATTGCGTGAAACTGCCTTTTCCTTGAATTCAATTAAATACAACAATAACTCAAAAGATTTTTTTTGAATAGTGACTTTTTCTCCATGAAAATACAATTCTCTCGTATTGAGATTAACTTCAAAATGGTCAAATTTAATTATTTTTTTCATTAATTAAGGTTGTATGATATTGTTTTTAAAGGATTATATATTGTTTTAAAAGAACTTCAATTTAAATTCAATAAAACTTCAGTAATAAGAATTGTGTATTGATATTATGCGGTTAAATACAGAATAAATCCAGTTTAACAATTGAATTTAAACTTTAAAAACCTATGGAATAAAGATAATGATAAAAAATAAAATACTGATTCTGTCATTTTTTATAATGGCAATTAATACTTGTTTAGCAATAACAACTGTTGGTGATCTTTCGGATGCAAATTGTGACTTTGATGATTTGCAATTAGCTTTGGATTCTGGCGATGGTGAAATTTATGTATCAAGAGATTTCATCATAGAAGGGCAGTTTACTATACCTGAAAATACCCGCCTTATTGGTGGATTTGATGATTGTAATGATAAGACCATTAATACAGCAGATAATAAAACGGAAATAATAGGCAGTGAAACTGGGTCAACTCTTACCATTAATAATGGCGATGAAAACAGTCAGGTATTTTTGTCAAATCTTGATATAAAAAATGCACAAAATGGATCAGGATTAAGTGTTTCTGGTTTTATTGGATCGGTCACGCTCAATAATAGTATCATTCAAGATAATACTGGTATGTTTGGTGCAGGAATTATTTTGATTGGCAGCTCTATCTCGCAAACTCCACAATTAATCATAACAAATAGTATTATCCAAAATAATAATGCGCAGGCGCAAGGGGGAGGAATCTACTGTAACTTATCTGATATTATCATTGATAGCACTTCACTAATCGCCAACAACCAAGTCTTTGGTAACAATGCAAATGGTTCAGGAGGAGGGATTTATTCCAATAAGTGTAGCCTAAATATTTATGCAGGTAATAGTGATGGAGAATCTGCAGGCATTATTGCCAATAAATCAACCAACAGGGGCGCTGGTATTTATGCAACTGAATCATTTTTAAACATCAATGGACAACAAGATAGTTTTGTTGACCCTATTTATGGAGACAGTTCACACCCAGTTTTATTTAAAGACAATGTCTCGGATAGTGACCAAAATGCTAACGGATTTGGAGCTGCGATGTATCTCAGGCTTTCACAGGTTGAGATCAAGGCGGCATGGTTTGATGGAAACAAAGGCTCAGAAAACGGCACAGGTGAGTTCAATCGTGGTTCTGTCTTTCATGCGGATTTTCAATCTACGGTAACAATGACCCGTGATGAATCACAACCTTGTTGGAGACAAGGCTTGTGTAATCTAATAACCAACAACCTCAATGTCGCTATATATGCACAAAGGCCAGGCACAGAAGTTAGCATTAATGACACAGAATTTTATGAGAACACAGCTGACTTTACAGGAATTATTTGGGTCAGAAATTCGTGTTGTTTAGACTCGGGTTTTGGACCAATATTTAATTTTGAGAATAATTTAGTACATCACAACAATTCAACCAATTCTGGTTTTCTAAAAACAGATTCTGACATAACCAATAACTGTTGTGAAATTGAAGTAAACGTCTTAAATAATACCATTACTGATAATAATTTTGGCAATGGTAATTCTGTTCTCAACATAAACAGTAACGTTACACTCAATTTACATAACAATATCATATATGAAAATATGGGCATTAATGTCTTAGATAGTCTAGAGCAAGTTAATTTCGTTGAGACAAACATTAGTTGTTTACTCGTCCATGAAGAGGCATCAATTCCGACAATGGCTGCCACAATTTTTGTTGCTAATCCCTTTTTTGTTGACCCTTTAACTTTTGACTATCATTTATTATCCGATTCACCAGCAATTGATGTGTGTGGAGGCAATGACTACATACCAATGCGATTGGACATGGATCAAGAATCACAAGATAGAGATGATATTTTGGTAGATAACATTGAAGGTATTTATGATTTGGGAGTGGATGAATATTATTTGCCAGATTTAATATTCAAGAATAGCTTTGAAATATAACTGACCAGAGGAATTAAAATGAAAAATTACAGAATAATTATACTAGCAGCCATAATGGTTTTAATGTCCTACGCAGCGATTGCAGATCAGGGTATAACTTCAACAGTTCATGAAAAATACGTTGGTCAAATAGTATTTACTGATAAACCAGAAGCCATAGCTTTTAAAAAAGAAATACCAAGCTTGTTTAAAAATCAATTTAACGCTTCAGAAGCCATTTATGCAAGATTATATTTAGATAAAAGCATTGCCAATACTCTACATGATGGCCAAAAAGCCTATCAATCTATATTAATGTGGAATTTAAGTATTAATGGTAAAAAGATAAACCATAAAAGAAGTTTTGGTCTGTATAAACATATGTCTCAAGAGGAGCTTACTTATTTTACGGAATACCTTGATGGCAGCGACAAGTTTAGTTCTTGGACTTCTTGGCGCCCTTACTTACTGCCTCAATCAGGTGATCCAGAATTGAAATATGGCAATGTAAACATTGCTGCCAGAGCGTTTGCCTTGGCATTATTGGAATTGCCTGCTGGTGAGCATGAAGTTGAGTTAAGTCTTTATTCAAAAGATATCAGCACTAATAATGATACAAAGGTGCTTGCCCGTGGAAGTTTTCAGTTATTATTGTCTGAAGCTGACAAATCAGAATTAGTTTTCAAATACACGCCACCTTTGCCAAAGAATAAATGGACAGGGGAGAATTCTGATTTGTTAATCAAACAATTAGAAAACGCTTTCACTAATGAAATCAATAAAAAGCCTTTGCTTGTGGGATTATACGGACAAGATTGGCAATATAATACCTACCAATTAACAGGACAGGAATACAGAAAATTAGCTGGATGGGCTGTTTTTGATGACACGGATGGAGATGGTCAAGTTCCAATTACTACTTTTAACTGGATCAGTGATAAAACCGAAGGAAAGTGGTCAGCTCTCAGGTTTGATAGTCACTGTAATGGTTGTCCAGATTGGTTGGTGGAAGTTGAGGCAGTAAAACAGTTGATTATTTTAAATCAATAATTGAACATAAACTCAAAGGTTTGGGTTTGAAAGGGTGAATTAATGCTCTCAGGTTATGTGCTCTGTTATAATTTAGCCATGCAAATTTTTGATTTATACAATGAAAACTTAGACGGAACCAAACTGATTGAAGCCAGTGCAGGAACGGGTAAAACTTTTACCTTATCTGGCCTTTATGTCCGTTATATTGTTGAAAAAAAATTATTACCAGAAAATATACTGGTATTAACTTTCACTAAAGCTGCCACAGCAGAATTAAGAACGCGATTGCGTTTACAGTTGATTGAATGTAAAGAGCATTTAAATGGTACAAAAATAGTCGATAAAGAGCAAAATCCACAATTGTTTGAATTATATGAAAGATACAAAAACAGTGAAGATGCGCTTAAATATGTCAATCTATCGCTTATTTGTTTTGATCATGCGTCTATTTATACAATAAACAGTTTTTGTCAGAAAATTATTGATGACTTTAACAGCGATTGTGGATCTCCAGTATTTCAAGAGTTAATTAACACCAAGCAATACGTTAAAAAATATGTCTATGAATTTTGGCGCATCCAACAAAAGAATACGCCTCAAGAATTTTTAAACGCCATTCCAAACATTGATGAAGTGATAAATAAAATCTCTGAATTACTGAATAAAAGTCATTATCAGCAGATTAAGCCTGAAATTGATTGGTATGAAACTGAAAACTTGTACAGAGAATATTGGAACTTATCAAAAAAATGGCAATTAAAACATCAAGCATTGTTAGACTACATTTTATCTGGCGATTTTCACGGAGGCACCTATAAAAAGCCATTAAGAGAAAATTATTCTCAAGACATGCTCGAATTTTTTAATGGCTTATCTGGCAATGTTTTAAAATTTTGTGCCAGTTATATTGAAAGTAAACTGCTCAAGAAAAGCACATTAAAGCCCATGCCAGAATTTTTTAAAGAATTTGAGGCCTTTTACGAAAAAGTGATCTACACCTACAAAGTAGGTAAAACGGGTAACAATCTGGCCACAAGTTATCTCTGTGCCTGTTTTCAGTATGTTGTCGATCAATTAGACAATTTGTTGTCAGAAAAAGGCATGTATGATTATTCTGATCAAATCAAAGTCGTTCACCATGCTGTTACAAAAAATCAAAATTTAGTCGATAAAATTACCAGTCAATGGCACTGTGTGATGGTTGACGAATTTCAAGATACCGATAGCAGGCAATTAGAAATATTCAATCGTTGCTTTAATAATGGCCATCACAATTTAATCTATGTAGGCGATCCAAAACAAGCTATTTATGATTTTCGTGGTGCCGATGTGTTTGTCTATAATCAAGCCAAAAATCAAACCCAACAGCAGTTTAATTTAATAACCAATTGGCGCAGCAGTGACAAAATGTTAGCCGCCAGCAACGCATTATTTGATTACGATAATTCATTCAAGTTTTCTTGGTTACAATTTATGCCCTCGAAACCAAAGGCAAACCAACAACAACAGTTACAAAATATTTATGCACCCATTGCACTGATTGATTGTGAAGAATATGAACGCAATAAACGTTTTGCCAACGAATTATCCCGCTTCTTAAGTCAAGCACATGTAAACCACAAGGCGATTCAACCAGAAAACTGTGCGATTTTAGTCAATTCAAACAAACAAGCCATAGAGCTATATGAATACTTGTTGTCGGTTGATATCAGTGTCAGCCTTTGGAGTGATTCAGGTGTTTTTTCAACAGCCAGCGCCATGCAGTTGTATTATTTAATCCGAGCCATAAATTTTCCAAGTAAAAGTAACATATTTACTGCCTTACATGGCTTTTTCTTTGACATCAGTTTAAATCAATTACAACAGCTAGAGAGTGAAGATTATGTGGCAGAATTTATCTATTATCGACTCGAAAGTCAAAACAGTGATTTGCTCAAAGCCATTGAACAGTTGTTTTTAAAAAAAGAAGTTTATTCAAGACTGTTAAAGCGAATAGATGGAGAACGCCATTACACAGATTTGCAACATCTGATGGAGTTGCTTCAGGATCAAATAGAACTGGGTCAAAATGCCAATCAACTCGAACAATGGTTAGCCGTTCAAATTCAACAAGAAGAATTTATTCAAGAAGATGACGCCCAAAAACGGCGGGTAGAAAGTGACGGCAAAAAAATCTCAATAATGACGGTTCACAAATCCAAAGGGTTAGAATTTGATCATGTGTTTATCCCTTATGCCGATAAGATCAAAAATAATGTCCCTAAAAATAACATCAATATTCGTGCCTGTTTAGCCACCCACGATGAAAATGGCGTGGGTCAGCTTTATTGGAAACATTCTAGAAAAGCGGCCACTAGTTTTGACTTTGAAAGGCGCGCTGAAAAAGTTCGGAATTTATATGTCGCCATCACTCGGGCCAAACATTGTGTCTATATTGGCCTTAATAAAAACGCCAAAGACTATGAAAATTTGCCTATTCGACACATGATTCAGCAGATTGAGGAAGACAATACATTGTTAAGTCTTGTTCAGGACTCACCATTAATACCGTCTCAAACCAAAAAATCCAAAATCCACTTAGCTGAACCCATGCAGTTCACCAGGACAATTTATAAACCCCAATCCATTTATAGTTTTTCTGGGTTAAGCAAAAAGCAAAGTATCTCTTATGAAATCACAGAGGCTCAGTCTGAAGCAATTGATTTTAGCAATTACTTTGAATTTCCTAAAGGCTCTAAAAGTGGCACCATGCAACATGAGATTTTAGAAAACCTGGTCTTTGATGCAGATTACGATGCTATTCAAACTGAAGTCATAAAACAGTTACAACGTAACCATTTTGATAGCCAATGGCAGACATGCCTGACTCAACAAATCCATCAGATTCTAAATACTGCACTCTGGAAAAACGGCCCAAAAATGTCTGATATCACACACAGTGTTGATGAAATGGAATTCATGTTACCGATTAAGTCTATCGCCAATACAAAAATAAGTCAGTGGTTATCACAACACCGAAACAGTCCCACACACTTCAATCAAGAAAATCTCAAAGGTTACTTAACAGGATTTATTGACTTGGTTTTTGAATACGATAACCAATATTATGTGGTCGATTATAAGAGTAACTTTTTAGGCGCAAATTTTTCTGACTATGCATCTGAAAACCTTAAAACCGCCATCCAACACCATTATTATGACTTACAATACTTACTTTATTGCGTTGCATTGATTAAATATTTGCAAATAACTTTGGACGGCTTTGATTATAAAAAACATTTTGGCGGTGTGGCTTATCTTTTTACCCGAGGCATCAATGGTCAAGCAGGCCAAGGTGTTTATTTTAATCAGCCAGATCAAAAGTTGATAGAAGAAATGGTAGGTGAATTTAATGGCGAGTGAAAATTTATCGCATGAGATTGCTCGGTTTATAAAATCTCAAACAACCAATACTGAAGTTGTTAAATTGGCAGCCAACATCCAAAACCATCTTGAACTGGGTCACACTGCCATGACCAGTGACAAAATACTAGAGGATTCTTTGGTCAGTTCAGATGGCAAAAGCGGATACATTGTTCAACAAAATGGATTAGCAGGATTTCGCCGTTTTTATAACCAAGAGCAATTTATTAAATCAAATTTTAGCCATGCAACTGATCAAAAAATAGACAAAGATTACTTAAAATCTGCCATCAAAAAAGTGATTCAGGCATTAAATTTGACTGTTCCTAAACAGTTAGACTTGCAATGGCAAGCTTGTTTAGCAAGTTTACATAAAAGCCGATTTCTATTGACCGGCGGCCCAGGTACTGGAAAAACCACTACAGTCATTCGCATGATGCTGTTGTCATTATATCTGGATGACAGTAAAAACATTGCACTGTCAGCTCCAACAGGCAAAGCCGCCAATCAATTGATGCAAAGCTTGGCCCAACAATTAACTCATGTTGATTTACCGCCACCCATTCAAAAAAAACTCAACACTAAAGCGCAAACCATTCACCGACTTCTAGGCTACAATAATCAAACCAATAAAATAAAATACAACCAAAATAATCCATTGCCATATGATTTGATTATTATTGATGAGTCCTCAATGTTAGACGTCACGTTAACTTATTCTTTGTTAAAAGCCCTTAAGCCAAAAGCGCAATTGCTATTAATAGGCGATAAAAATCAACTGCCAGCAGTTGAAGCAGGCAATGTTTTTGCCGATTTATGTGGACTTTTTCAAGACAGCACATCAGATCAACAGCCCAATTTATTGCATGAATTTCTGCAAGATAATAAACCAGACACAGCACACATTAATTCTATCGAACTGACAATAAATTACCGATTTGCAGACAACTCATTGATTGGTCAAATGTGTGCGGCATTATTTGCACAAAACTTCTCTTTTTTCACTGAATTAAGAAAAACAAACGCATTAGACTGGTCTTGCCCACAAAATAAAGCAGAAAAAAAACAGGCATTAAGCGATTGGTATAAAAAAATCACAAACAACGAAACCACTGTTTTATTATCGCCAGTTAACAATGGCCCCAATAGCACCTCAGAATTAAATGAAATCACCCGACAAATTTTATATAACAACACTTATAAATACCAAAATATGCCCATCATGGTCACTCAAAACGATTATGCTTTGGGCGTTTTTAATGGAGATGTTGGGACATTATCCTTGATCGATAATCAATGGTATGTAGCGTTGATTGTTGAAGGCCAACAGCAATATATTCAGCTCAATGCATTGCCTGCATGGGAGCAAGCAAACGCAATCACCATACACAAATCTCAAGGCTCAGAATATGATCACGTTCTTATCGCCATCCCTGAAGACATGGAATTAAACATCCTCACAAATGCATTATTTTATACCGCAATTAGCCGCGCAAAAAAGACAATTACAGTGTGGTCAAGTGATGTAATGATTGAAAAAATTATTAAAACCAAAGAAAACCGATTAACTTTTTTAAAAAATACAAATTAATTAAAAAAAACAGTTGACGACTAAGGTGCAAATAAGCATAATGCTCATTCTTTCGAGGGGCTATAGCTCAGCTGGGAGAGCGCAACACTGGCAGTGTTGAGGTCAGCGGTTCGATCCCGCTTAGCTCCACCAACTTCCCGGCATGAAAAAACGGGCTAAATCTCGAAAAGAAACTGTTGCGTCCCCTTCGTCTAGTGGCCTAGGACTCCGCCCTTTCACGGCGGCAACAGGGGTTCGAACCCCCTAGGGGACGCCAAATTTTCCGGCGTTAGCACATCATCTTTACTTTCAAATTCCAATAAAAACCTCAATTACATATGTGCCATATGCTCAATCGCTTTTTTTGAAATTTTAAAGCAAATCTAACGCACTACCACCGCAAAATTACATTTTCAAAATTAAAGGAGTCAGTACCCTTTAATTTAAAAATCCTAAATAAATAAAAGGGTACTGACCTCTCTTTTTATATGAATCCTGAATCTGTATTAATCACCTAAATTTGATTCCATTGCCATTTTAAATCGAGGATCTTTGATTATTAAAGCTGCTTTTGAAATAATATCTCGAGCTTCTTGAGTTCGATTATTTTTATGCAGGATAATTACCAATTGTTGTATTTCTGTAATAAAAATTGATTCATGCGATTTGCTAATTACACCATTATTATATTTAGTCATTGATGTAAATGTACTTACCGCACTCTCATAATCCTTAACTGGATTAATATATTTGTTTAATACATCAAATTTGCCAGCATCAAATAAATCATCCCGAACAAAAATATATAATGAGGGAATGATGTAAGCTACATTTTCTTCAGCCCATAAAAATAAATTGATTGTTTCACTCTGTTTTCCAATAACTTCGTTAAATGATTGAAAATCAGTAAAATTTTGAATGATATCTTTCTTAGTCATAACTTGCTGTTTGACTTTATTTCTATACTCATGAAATTTTTTATGTGCTAAAGGATATTTTTCACCCAGTGCATACCATTCATCTAAAGCATATGAGTTACGAACTCCATTGAAATTGTCATCATGTTTTTAAGAATGCTCATGTATCCAAATATATTTCAACAATGCAGTTTCATTTTGCTTGTTTTTGACATCATCTCTGGCTTCAAACAATATTTCTTTAGGATTAGGTTATTCCGGAGGAACCTATTTAGAAGAAGAACAGTTGCACAGCAAACCAAGTGAAAGTAACAAGAGAAACAATTTAAAGTTCATAATATATAGTCAAATAAGAAGTTCTTTATACTATAGACTGTAAATTTAATATGTCAAACGAAGACTAACATCAACCCCTCTACTCATAATCATGTACTTGATCATGTAATTCGAACTGAAATAGCTTTTAATTAGCATTTAAATATACACTTAAGCAAATCAATAATAAGCAGAAATGTATAATCAACATAAAATGTTAAATCCCAAAATCTTGATTTTACTCAATTGACATTGCAGGTGAGAGAGTTTATATTGATGTAACACTAAAAGGGATGGAATCAAATAGACCAATGACAGAAGATCAAAAGAAAAACCTCGAAACCCAACTGTGGGGGATTGCTAATCTACTTCGAGGTAAAATCAGTGCGGATGATTACAGGGATTATATTCTTGGCTTTATCTTCTTTAAATACCTCTCTGAAAAACAATACCTGTATGCCAATGAGCTGTTGGTGGGTGAGGATGTTACCGAGTACACACAAGTTACTGATACTGAAACCTTAAAAGCCATCGAAGAAGAATCGGTTTTAAAGCTGGGTTATTACTTGGCACCGACTGAATTGTTTCGGGTGTTGGTTGCCAAAGGGCAGGCCAAGGTAGAAGGTGAAAGTACTTATATCTTAGAAGACTTACAAGCCGTGCTCAATCACATCGAGGACAGCACACGCAATACCGAATCCGAAGATGACTTC
>JBGCFT010000257.1:0-6836 GCA_045107085.1 Marinicellaceae bacterium
AATAGGCTATCAGTAATGAATAACTGTCAACTTGAACTGCATTATTCAAAGCCATTTACAAAAATAAAATCATCGGTATTAATTAATGTAGCTAATGTTGCGAGTGCTGCTAAGTTTGTTTTGAGAATATATTCACCTTGATTCAGATTAACATTTTCAGGTAAGTCGGAACTTCGATGATAATCAGGATAAATGTCCCAATCGAGGTCGATTGATAGAATACCAGGAATGCCATTAAAAATATATGGGACATGATCAGAGCCAAATGGATTGGTACTGGTTACAACAGAGAGATTTGGCGCATAATTATTGGCGCTATCGACCAGAACATCAATAAGCCATTGAAAAGAACTTGATGATTCAATTAATACTCGATTCTCAGAACTATTGTCTGTAAATCCAATCATGTCCATGGTTAATACTGCTTTGACTTTTGATTTATCTCCTTCATCAATTAATGAAGAAACATGAAACTGACTTCCAAATAATCCTTGTTCTTCACCAGAGTAACACATGAAAATGAGTGTTCCTTCAAATGTAAATTGGCTAGCAATTCTTGCCATTTCAAGAACTCCAGCACAACCACTTGCATTATCAATCGCTCCTGGTGCTCCACCATTAGATGGAATTGAATCCATATGTGCACCCACTACATACCAATCATCGACACGCGTTGTTCCTATTTGAATGCCCATGATATTGCGTGTAGGATTGCCAGAAACTGTAAACACGGGTGTGCTGGTTGTTAAATTTAATTCAATCATGTTATTTGCAATCCATGTGGCAGCAGAGTCATTATCAGAAGTTGTAGATACCCTTGACCAAGATGATAATGTCACAATATCAGATTTCCATAAGTTACTATCAATCATAGAAACCATTTTTTCTATGTCTGGGTCAATAGTGCTTGAGGTATGGCTTGAATTTTTTCTAGAAGGTTTAATGTTATTGAACTCTATTAGTGGCATGCTGTGCATATGACCACAATGTTCATTTTGACAAGTAATTGGTTTATCTATTAAATGATAACCATAAGAACTGGCTAGAATTTCATTTTTAGAGATTTCATCTTTATGTGAACGAATGATAGTATAGTTACCCATTGGTTTAGCGTTATTAAATTTTGAATTCAGGTTTTTTTTGGCCACACAGATCAGGGTTTTATTTTTGAATGTATAAATGCGTGTGGTAGAAGAGTCTTCAATAAGTGATTTAATACTGTCAACTTGGTGGTCAAATAACTGACATTTTTCAAAAGCTGATGCGTATGAACTGATGAAAATCAGTATCCACAAAGTTTTAATTCCAACTGTCATCATCAATATTTTTATAAAAATAATAGAATAGGCCAACAAAAATCAAAACTGGAACCCAAATTGTTTTGGTCATTATTCCAGAAAGTATGTAGGCAATAAAAGCGATAAATTTTTGTTGGTTTGAAAATTTTGCAATTTTCAACACAATTAACAAGACAACCAATAAAATTAATTCAACCCAAAGAATTGTCATAGAGGGTTTTTCTGCGGCAAATGCGACAATCGGTATCAACGTAAAACTAATCAATAATAGAAATTTAAACATCACTATAGTATACAACAGAGTTTAAAATAATTAAGTTGTTTTTAAATTATTCATAAGAATCAATCATAAGGTTTTCGATGGTTTTATAACTGGTCTTGCTTTGTTTAAGTAATTTCTCGTAGTTTTCAGCAGGTAATCGATTAGGGTAAATTGTGCTATTGAAAGTCAGTGTTTTTGTATCTGAACTAATTTTCCATTGCATTAATTGATTGTCGATTTCTTTGTTAATTGAACTAAATTTCAAATTATTGCCATTCAGTAATTTAGTAATAGATTCAATTTTAAAAGTATTTTTAAGCTCATAATCCCACTTTCTATTGGGAGAGGGAGTAAATTCCATGGCATATTTCTCTATAAAAACAGGCAATTTAATATTGGCATAGTCGAATTCTTGAAAAAAATTAAATTCCAAAATCAAAGGCAGTTCGTTGTCGTATAAATTGTGGTATTTAAAATCTGATAAAACCAAGTCAGAATAGTAGCTATTGACCCATTTGAGAATGCGACTTTCAAGTTCATCGATTTCAATACTTTTGAGATAATTACGAAATGAAGAAGCAAATGAGCCATTGATAATGGCTTTTTCGTGATACAAATAATGGTTGTTGTTTTTGTCTACAGTGCGGTGCACTTTTATGAGATTATTATCAGGCACGGATTTTGAAACTTGAATTAATTTAGAATTGTTTTTTTCGAGCACCAGTGCATGATAATCTTGCATGCCTGAAGGTGGATTTGAAAAGTCTAAACTGGCATCTTTATCGGTTGTATCTATAAAGACGCCACCATTGATTTCTGGTAGATAGACAATCATGTGATTAAATTGATTATGAGTAGGAAGTTCAATATTGATATCATTACTGGAGTTAATTAAGGCCAATTCAGCTTTGATATTGGCAGAGTTGAGTAAATCATGTAACAACACTGCATGGTCTTTACAATCACCGTACATATTTTCTAGAGTGGTTGAAGATTTGTTGGGGATTTGTGCCCTCATACCGAATTCTATGGCTTGATAACTGATGTTATTTTGCACATAAGAAATGATGGTTTTAGCATTTTCGATAGGGCTATTGTTTTCAGCAATTAAAGATAAAAGTAGCCCATTTTCTATTTGTGTATTCAGCTTTTTATTGATCAATTCTAAATATTCATCGCCAGTTTTTTGCCAACTATTTTTTATACTAGAGAATTTGAGTACAGGAAAAACATCCTGTAAGTCAGGCAGTAAAGGAGTTTTTTTATAGTTTGGAATATTGTCATAATCCCAATATTTGATGCTATCAGAAACCAAATGTGTTTGAATATCTGGACTTGCATGCACGGCAATGTTTTCTAGATCACCATTAATCACGACAGCTTTATATTGGTTGGCAACCGAAGAAACAAAAAGTCTTTCTGTAAAGGGTTGAGTTGTACTGGGTGATTTTGACTCAATGGTAATAGCATATTCAATCATGACACCTATTTCTAATGAAGGCACTGGAATGTTAAGTAATTTATCTGTATCTGCAAGAATGCCATCATTATCGGTGGTTATATAAGCTTTTGATACATCAAATTGTGTTATCAGTTTATTGTCTTTGTCTAATACGTTAAATTTATTGATGTAAATATTTTCATATTCTTGATCAAAAGAAAACTGCAACGTCTTGTTGTTCGCCACTCCACTTTGATTGTTGATTTTGATTTTGCTGTATAATGTTTTGCGGTTTTTACTGTCGATTTTATGATGATAGGCTGAGATGTTATAAAGATATTCGTAGGAATCATATTTGTTTTTTGGTTTTAACGTAGCTATTTTATTTTGCATTGATTCAGGAATAGGAACGATTTGAATGTTTTCATCTAACACAGATAAATCCGCTTTACCAACAGTGTTTCTCAGGGAGTGATAGTATGATTCTATGACTGTGTTTTTGGGTGCCATTTCATGGGCTTTAAGCATAAGTTCATAGGCTTTATTTATTTTGCCTAGTGCATTGTATGCATCACCCAAATAGTTTAACAAAACTGCAGACTCGAAACCTTTTTCGATTCTGTTGTTTGCATAAGTTATGATTTCCTCATAAGCATCAATCTGAATCAGTTGATCCAATAAATCAAATTGATGGTTGATCAATAAATTTTCATCAGACATCAAAGATAAAATATAGGTTTTTGCCAGTTTAGGGTCTGTCTTAATTTTGATTTGAGCCGTTACAAGTTTAATTTTCTGTTGATCATTAACTGAGGATTTGTATTTCTGAACAAGTAAATTGATTTTTTGGTATTCTTTTAATTTTTCTAATTGTTCAATGTATTTAAAAAAATCTTCATCGTTTGAGTATTCATTATCAAAAATAATTTTAAAGGTATCTGCAGCTTGTTGGCGTTTGTTTAATTTGCTAAAAAACCATGCTTTCCATGCCATTGATTCAGTTGATAATTCTTTAAATTTAATCGAATCAATATAATCTAAACCCTTTTGAAATTCATAATTGAGATTATAAGTATTGAGTACAGAATACAACGTGTCTTCACTGGGTTTGATTGTATAGGATTTTTTATACAAATAATTGGATTGCGTATACATTTTTAATTGATAGAATTTATAGGCCAGATCTAATAAAGTATTGGCATAATTATCTAGGTAGTTTTTTGGTAGGTTTGTGAGAAAATCTACAGAATCTATTGGTTGCGTTTCAAAATGATCAATAAACTTTAAAAATCTATCGACTAATGGAAATTCTTTTTCAACAATATAAGCCAATAAATGTTGGCAGTTATGATCAGTTTTTATGGTTGAAATCATATGATAAATATCGTCATTTGCAGTCGAATACTCTCCTATAACCAATGGAAGTTCTTGCTTGTTATGAGATATGGGGCCACTAAATAGTGTCTTTTCGATGCCTAAATCATTTAAAAGAACATTATTTAACAATGAATTGGGAATATTGATATCAGTGCAATGAGAACTGATTACATAGGCAGAAATTGCATCTTCTTCAACAAATACTGCGTTCATGTTTTTATAAATTTCATTATCAGTATGGTTCTTTAAAGGTGAAATTCCTTGATAGAGTTTAAAGCGATAACCCAAAGTGTTAGGGTTGTTTTTCAAGTGAGCTATTTTTATACTTGATTTGGTGATATTTATAGAGTCAATTATTTGAAGAATATCAGAGGTCTCATAGGATAATGTTTTTGATTTTGTTGTGATTTTTAATAAAACCATATGGTTATTAACGTTGCCAACCCATGTATAGTTAAAATCATCTGAGTTATGAAATTTTGATGTAAAAACAACAGCATTTTCTTTGTTTAGTTCGACATTATATGTATCAATGATGACTTCTTGTTCTTTGAAGAAAATATCATTGGCATAAATTGATGCAAATTGATGCATTGTTTTTGTTATTTGTTCAGCACTTTTTGGAACATTTTTACTGTCAAAGAGAATGTTTTTCGGAAACAGTTTTATTGATAGCATGTCCCTAGTTTTGGCATTCATAAAGACAAAATCAGTGTCAATTAATAAACTTCCGATTAATGTGTTTTGCCATTTATCCGTCAGTGATATTGTAATTCCTTCTTCATTGGTCTGTATTGCGGCATAAGTATTCAAACAGATACAAACCAGAATTATTGCATATATTCGTTTCATTGTTGGTCAATCTCTCCCTAGTTAAGATTATCGTCGTGAAAATTTTTGATAGCAAACAATGTAACACTTTAATAGAAAAATTTAAACAATCATATTGAACAATTCTGGTTTATCATTTAAGTAATCGCTGTAAAATCCTTTGAGCTTCATTCTTTGAACAAGTGGGTCAAAATCATGGGTGTTTGTTAACTCTAATCCAACTATTGCTGGTCCATGTGCACGATTATGCTTCTTTTGATATTGAAAGTAGGTAATATCATCATTTTCTCCCAATACATCAGCAACAAATTCTTTTAGTGCGCCTGCACGTTGTGGAAAACGTACCATGAAATAGTGTTTGAAACCTCCAAAGAGTAGGGCTTTTTCTCGGATTTCTTCAATGCGAGTGATATCGTTGTTACTTCCACTGAGGATGCAAACAACATTCTTGCCTCGAATTTTGTCTTTGTATTTTTCTAATCCAGCCAATGCCAATGCACCAGCTGGTTCAACTACAATGGCATCTTTATTATAGAGATTGAGTATTGTTTGACAGATTAAACCTTCCTCTACGGTAACAATGTCATCTAGATTATTTTGGCATTGCAAATAAGTTAATTCGCCAACTTTTTGCACAGCAGCGCCATCTACAAAACAATTGATTTTATCTAATTTGACTGTTTCTCCTGCATTGAATGCGGCTTGCATGGAAGCTGCACCTTCTGGTTCGACACCTATAATTTTAGTTTTAGGAGACAATCGACTGAATACAGCACTTAATCCAGATGCTAGCCCACCACCACCGATTGGCACAAATAGATAATCAATTTGTTTTTTACACTTATCCAATATTTCTAAACCAATGGTACCTTGACCTTCGATGATTTGTATATCATCAAAAGGAGGAATATAAAGATAGTTGTTTTGTTGACAAAATGACATGGCAGCTATACCTGTTTCATCAAAAGTATCGCCGATTAAACGCACTTCAATATTGTCTTGGCCAAACATTTTGACCTGTTCAATTTTTTGATTGGGAGTTGTAACTGGCATAAAGATGGTTCCAAATATTCCCAATTTAAGACAAGTGTATGCGACTCCCTGAGCATGGTTGCCTGCACTGGCACAGACCACATGTTTTTCATTCGGGTGTTGTGCAATTTTATTAAAAGCGCCTCTTATTTTATAAGACCTGACCTGTTGTAAATCCTCACGCTTAAATAATACATTGCAACCATAACGATTGGAATATTGAATGTTGTGCATTAACGGCGTGTCATGCACAACAGCAGATATTCGTTTTTTTGCCGCTTTTATGTTTTCCAATGTTGGGCTGACTTGTGTTTTCATATCATTTATCAATATTCAAATAGAATCTTAATTTAAATTAAGAGTTTTGTGGCCTGAGTCCGCGTACTGTTTGCCCCGTTTGCCAAATTTCAGATTCTCTGACTTCTTTAAGTTCTTTATTGAGTTTTTCTCTGTAATCTGGTTTTGAATTGGCTTCAATTGTGATTTGAGCTTCTTTACCTGTTTTGACACTGTTATATAGGTCTTCAAATAAAGGAGTATTCAAATCTCTGAATTTATGGCGCCAATCTAATGCTCCTCGTTGCGCGGTTGTTGA
>JBGCFT010000258.1:0-5616 GCA_045107085.1 Marinicellaceae bacterium
GTCACTTGCGCTTGACCGTCTGGAAAGCTGGCTGCATCATTAATTTCAGTCCATTTTGTAAAATCGGCGAACTCTCCTAATTCTACATTGGTTAATTTTAACCTTTCATCATTACGGCAATTAACAAAAGTCCCATCTCCTACACCATTACATATACGTGCCTTATCTTCCATACCAAAAACAGCATCTAGAATATTATCTTGATTTAAATCACCCAGTTTGACCGATAGATGATCATCAATAACTCCACTGATATCAGAACAGTTAAAAGCGCCAAGTCCATCTCCAAGACAGACTTTGTTTGTTCCAGATGAAAAGCCCCCTGTATTTGAAAAAACAGCATCAATATTCCCATCTGCATTTAAATCTGCCATGTCCATTCCTGTAGTATCGTGGCTAAATCCATTCATGGCTGAACAAGTTAACACGCCTGTACCATCATTTATACAAACTTGTGCTGGTTGTGTTTCTGCATAAGTGACAATATCTAAATGGTTGTCATTATTAACATCGTATACTTCCAGACCTCGACCAGATTGAACCGAAACCTCATTACATGACCCAAAATCACCCAATCCATCACCTGGACAAATGGTAATGGAATTAAAACCGTGAACAATTAAGTCTATATTCTTATCTGTGTCCATATAAGCAAAATCAATGTTTGAATAGAAACGATCAGCTACAGGAAAATCTGTACATCCATTCAAAAATCCATTTGTTCCATCTCCCAAACAAATTTTTAAAACTTTTGATACTTGACCCACTGCGAATATAAAGGCCGCATCAAGATTTCCATCATAATTAATGTCTGCCAAAGCAATGTCTGTTGTATTGGTTTCACCAATGTTTAGATTCTGGCAAGATTGAAACCCATCAACTTCACCACCAAGACAAAGTGTAGGTAGTGCATTAAATTGATCAAAAACCACATCAAGATACTTGTCTTTGTTGAAATAACCTATTGCCAAATCAGCCTTGTCAGACGATGAACTTTCATTATTACAAGTTAAAAATTCTCCTTGTCCATCACCGAAACACAAACTAGATTGAGAATCAGATGTATTGGTTGCAATGATATCGAGTTTTTCCTGACAAAACTCTACTCCTTGCATACCTAAAATGTATTCACCTGTTGCAGGTGTTGAACTGTCCCAACCCGCAAAACGACCAGCCGAAGGGTTTTCTCCATTAATTAAACTGGAATCATCTGTATTGAAATTAAAAAGAGAATTATTTGATGAATCTAATGGAGATTGTGCAAAACCTGAAACAACTAAGTTGTATTCTCCTGGTTGATTCAACACAAATCCAGATCCATCATTTGCTACTCCAGTCAATGTTGAGTGGAATGGACTTGTATTATGAACAGTATCATCATTGAATAATAATGGCTTGCCTTTGATGTCAAACAAATACAAACGTGTGTCAAAAGTCGCTGATGCAGTTGGATCAATATTACTATCCGTCGTGACTCTAAAGTTTTCAGGATCCACAATTTTAATGCAATAACTGTCACGAAAATCATTGTTTGATGATTGTCCAAACAGTTGTAATAACTGTCCTTCTCCTTGGGTTTTTTGGGAAATTTTTTCAGGAAAACTGGGCGCATCATCAATCTCACTCCAAGTGCCACCACCAGCAAATGAGGTATTAAAAAAAAATGAGGTAATAAAAACCATTTTTAGCTGAAGATATTTTTGTCTATTCATATTACTAGTGTTAATGTTACAGTAATTTAATTATAAACTAGAATGATGTAAATTTAAATTACCTAAACAGAATATTGCCCATCGGATACCCTGTTCATTCTGCATTTGCTAAAAATATTTCAAGCAGGAAATCATTACCAAAACGACTCTGACAGATAAAAAATCAAATTTCACTAATTGAAGTTAATAATGTGTCTTCAACATTTAGGCCTTACCATTCTTCATATACTGCGTACATTACAATAGCACTAAAACTGACAACTCCAATCGTTGTTATGTAGCTGTATGAAGTTGATAAATCAAAAGATGGCTTTAATACCATAAGGGTTATTAGACTTGTAAGTGCTCCCAATATAGTAAAAATAACAATAATGTTATTTCTTTTTTTGTTTCTTTGAGTAATTTTACTTAATACCGATCGTAAAAAATCTGGATCAATTAAATTTTGGTTATACTTTAATAAATTATTAAAAAATTCTTTGGTCATAAACCCACTCTATTTTGTTTTCGTTTTTCCACATTAACAGCTTGAAGTATTTTATCTTTAGCTCTTTTGATTAATGATTTTACACTACCCAAAGGTATTTGGGTGATTTTTTGTATCTCTTCATGACTCATGCCTATTGCACAAGATAAAGTAATTACCACTCTTTGTTTAGGGTTTAATAATTTCATTAACTGTTCCGCATAAACATCAGCATCTAGTGCTTTATTTTCTGATATTTGTTCGTGTAATTCTATTTGATAACTTTGAAAATTAGCCTTACAAATATTTTTGATGAATAACCGATATGCGATCGTATGTAACCAAGAATTAAAACTGCCTTTGGATTGATACTGATGGATTTTTTCGAAAGCTATGATGAAGGTTTCTTGCGACAAATCTTCTGCTGCATGATAATCTCCAGCATTTAATCGACGCAGAAAATGTCGAATGCCCGACTGATATTTTTCAACTAAACAAGCAAATGCCTGATGATTTTTGTTATTTATGACTTGGCTAATTAAAACCAAGTCATTTTCAGGTAAGTTTTTCACTACTGTTAGTATCGATTTAACTTCCAAACCAATATAAATCCTGCCCCTACAAACCCAGGAAACAATGATAAAGCTCGGAATATTGTAGCACCCTCATCATTAGGAATGATATAACCAAATGCAAAGGTTGCAAATGCAATGCATAATAAAATAATTCCTCGCCTTAAATCCAACATTTTGGGGGATTTAGTTTGACTTAAACTCTTGAGCATTTCTGGAGTTAACTCATAGCCTTTATCAATACTCTTTTCTAAAACATCATGGGTTTTAATTTTTACTTTGTAAGAGTTATTCATGAATGTATAAATAACTCCTGCAACTAGTAAAATCATTAATCCTACTATTATTGCTTCTGATGGCATATTGTTCTCCTGTAATTTATTGAATATTACCTATAAGAGTAAATTAATCTTGCTTTTGGATGCATTTATTTTAGTTAATTAGAGGGTTTTGCATAATTATATGGAGAAAGAATAACCAGAAGATTTTGTAAATTGAGTTAATTGTTGCGTTTACAAGCTTGTTATTGCCAATAATTTGGAAAATTTACTCGTTTTTTTCTTTACAGATTAGTTATGCCAAGCTGTCAATTATATAAAATTTCGGTTAGTGTGTTTACCCACAATGAAATAATCATTGTTTGTATCCATTTAATTCTCTATAATTTATATCAATATACACTGCTCAAATAGTTTTTACGGGATTAATGCATTCATCTCACTCTGAATTTTATTTGTGTTACACTGTTTAATTTCTTATCGAGACATTGCTGGTTTCATGGATTATCCAAAGCTCTCTGATACTATTATATCTTGCTTTCTTTTTAAGGTTTATTTATATGAAAACACCAAACTCTAATCGACTATCTTATCAATTGATGGATGAACATGATGCCGCTTTACTTTTTGAATTGGATCAAGATCCTCAAGTAATGCACTTTATTAATGGTGGAAAACCCACCACTCAAAAAGAATTAGAAGAAATCTATGTTCCACGAATGAAATCCTATACCAACCCTGATAAAGGCTGGGGACTATGGAAAGTCAACCTCATTGAAAATGGTGAATTTATTGGCTGGGTTTTAGTTAGACCCATGGATTTCTTTAGTGATAACAAACAAATAGATAATCTAGAGCTCGGATGGAGGTTTATGCAAAAATCTTGGGGTCAAGGTTATGCAACTGAAGCGGCATTAAGCATAAAGAATGCTTTAACTGAGAATAAATGTGCCAATAAATACACAGCCATTGCTGTTTCTGAGAATATAGCCTCTATTGGCATCATGAAAAAACTTGGTATGAAGTTTATAAAAAAAGACATACACAAAGATCCTTTGGGTGATATGGAAGTCGAGTATTATGAATGCTTGGTTTAAATCAATACAACTCATTCTCAACTTTGGTAACATGATTAGAAAAAACAGGTGAAAGACATAACAAATATTTCACTGTTAATTTTATTTAAATTTTTCTATTATTGCACAATCAAGTGAAATTAATTTGGGCATACATTTCACTATTAAAAAGGCTGTTAATGAATCACTTATTGATAGCTTAAACTCAATTATTTAATTTCTTTTGTCCAGTTTGAATCTTTATTTCGTATGTTTTTATATCAACTAAATAAACTGAGGCAAACTTTCATGAACATTCACTATTTAAAACTTATTCTTGTGACAATAATTTTTCAATTGAGCAACTTTTCATTTGCTGTTGAGATTAAGTCAGATAAAAAGTTATCAAAAAACCACCTCTTTCTTAGTGATGAGTTAGTGACAAAACAATTTTCTGCATTCGAAAAAGTACAAAATTTGTTATCGAACAAAAATGGTGAAAACATTGTCACTATAGGAACCGATGCATCGTGTACTTATCCCAATGGAATGATCCAAAATGCCATAAATGATGGTCACAATCACATCAGACTTGTTTCGGGTACTTACCTAGAAAATCCATACTTTGTTAACCCAAATATGATATTGGAAGGCGGTTATGATAATTGTACTGATGCACAAGCAAACACAGTAGGAAGCGGGTCTTCAATAATTGATGGTTCAAATGACCCAGAAGTATCGGTCATCACCATTGACGATTCAGTGCAAAGCGATCAAATTGTTCTTAGGCGTTTAACTATTAGAAATGGCGGCAGTACTGCATTGCTTTACGGTGGTGGAATTAGTATTATCAACAGTTCGGCAGACATATTATTGGACACATTAGACATTAATAATAACAGTGGTAATTTTGGTGGAGGAATTGGCATATCCAATGGTTCACCTACGGTTATCATTAAAGACACCAATATACAATTTAATACAGCTCAATCAGGCGGCGGCATCTCTTGCAGTTCATCCGAAGATGCTAATGTTTCCTTTTACGATACTGGCAATCGTTTTTTAGGCTCTATTATTGGCAATAACGCAACCACTAGAAATGGCGGCGGAATAGAGTTAAGGCTAGGATGTAATATGTTTATGTTCTCTGGTCAAAATCCGAATGAGAGCGCTGATATTAGAGGCATACTTTTAAATAATGCCAAAGAAAATGGTGGTGGAGTTGACGTTTCTGGTGGTTCCACGTTTACTGCCATTGGTTACCAATCTGGTTTTGGCAACAACACTTCTCCGGCGACTATTCGTGGCAATAAAGCCGATAATGACTCTAATAACTCTGGTAACGGTGGAGGCATTTCTGTTAGAGGAGTTGATTCAAAAGCTTTTTTAACCAATGTCAATGTGCAAGATAATACTGCGTATAATGGTGCAGCAGTTAGTGCCGAAAGCGGTGGAAATGTAACAACTTTTTCTCAATATGATGAAGGCACTTGTTGGAGTATTGGTTCTTGCAATAAATTTGTAGGCAACACT
>JBGCFT010000259.1:0-2586 GCA_045107085.1 Marinicellaceae bacterium
TTAATGGTTCAATTATCATGGCCAATGTATGCTTGGTTGGTATTGGTGGCTTTTGTTGTAGGCGTTAAATTATGTGATGTGACCGGTAACCGATTAGGTGTTCATGATTATGGAGGCATCGTTTGGGATGAATTTGTGGGGTTTTGGATTACCCTGTTTTTGATTTCGTTTTCTTGGCAAAATGTTATTATAGGGTTTTTGGTCTTTCGATTTTTTGACATCATCAAACCGTATCCGATTGCGATACTTGATAAAAAAGTATCAGGCGGTTTTGGTGTCATGATCGATGATGTATTGGCAGGTTTTTATGCCTTATTGGTTATGTTAATGGTCGATAATTACCTGCCCAAATCATTGTGGCAGTCTTTTAAATCTCTGATTCTCTAGATGCATACCAATTTAAAATATAATCCCAAGCTTGATCTGCGGTTTCTACGATTTTAAACAGTTCCAAATCTTCAATATTGATAACACCTTCTTCGGCTAAGAATTCAAAATTAACGGCATTTTCCCAATAATGTTGACCAACCAAGACAATAGGAATAGGTTTGATGGTTTTGGTTTGAATAACAGTTAAGGCTTCAAACAACTCATCAAAAGTTCCAAATCCTCCAGGGAAAGCCACCAAGGCACGAGCACGGTGCATAAAATGCAGTTTTCTTAAGGCAAAATAGCGGAAGCTGAAACACAGTTCAGGTGTAATAAAGGGATTTGGAAATTGTTCAAAAGGCAAATCTATATTCAGTCCTATACTATCTGCGCCTTCATCAAATGCGCCTTTGTTGGCAGCTTCCATCACTCCTGGACCACCTCCGGTCATAACGTGAACAGGTGTTTTGGCATCATTTTTACTGTAACGGGCAACCATTGAGGCAAAATCAACAGCTTGTTGATAATATTTAACTTTGTCCAAGACCCTTTGGGCCACTTTAACTTGATATTGTAAAGCTTTGTTTTGAGGATCAATAGCTAAAGCTGCGGTTGCTTTATTGTAGCGAATGTCTGCACGTTTTTTTTGGGTGACTCTTGTTCCACCAAAAACAACAATGGTTTTATTGATATTGTGTTGCTCTAAGACCGTTTGTACTTTTAAATATTCCAATTGCAATCGCATTGGTCTGGCTATATCACTGTTGATAAAGTCATAATCACGATCAGATCGTTGGTAACTGCTTGAATTTAAAATCGCTATGATGCGTGATACATCTTCATCACTCGCATCATAATATTTTTTAATTGTTTCGGTCAGTTCTAAATTTTTATCCATAGGTTTACTGTGTTAATTAAAAAGGTATTTTAATGCAATCCATTGAATAAATCCAAATTTAGATTATTAACTCTAATATTGCTGATTAAACTACACGAATAATTTAAAATACTCACTCATTGTGAGTTTATGAGTAGTGCAATTATTATGAGTTTATCTGTAGAACAATTATTTGAAAATTTGTGGCAACAATACATTAATATCAATCCACAAGCTGACAAAATCCATACATTATTAAGTCATAGAGGTGAAACAGTAGTCAATGATCACATTGCTTTGCGAACTTTTAATACTGATAAATTAGGCTTGATTAATATAGCTGGCCATTTTATAGATAAAGGTTATGCGGTCAAAAATGAGTATGATTTTGCTCAGAAAAAACTCAATGCGATTCATCTAGAACACACTGAAAATAGCCACCACCCCAAAGTGTTTATCTCTGAACTGATTACTGAAGACTTTTCTGATGAGTTACAAGAAATTGTTGCTGGCATAGATGATCAAATCAATAAAATTGATGTTATGCAAGATCATTTTTTAACATCTGGAAGAACTTGGAATTTAACTTTTGAACAATACATTCAACTTTTAAGAGAAAGTGAATATGCTGCTTGGACGGCTGCTTTTGGATACCGTGCCAATCACTTTACTGTTTCATTAAATCATTTGACGACCTTTTTTAATCTACAAGATTTGAACGCATTTTTATTAGAAAATGGTTTTACCCTAAATGAATCTTCAGGTTTGATCAAAGGCACTCCAGAACAATTTTTAGAGCAATCATCAACCATGGCTGCACCAGTTAATCTGGAATTTGATCATTCTACACATGTTATTCCCAGTTGTTTTTATGAATTTGCCAAACGTTATCCAATGCCTGAAACTGGAAAACTATACCAAGGATTTATTGCAGCATCAGCGGATAAAATTTTTGAGAGCACCAACAGCTAATTATTTTCTCTTAGTAAAAGGAATAATCATCGGAACGTCTTTTTGGTATTCTACATACTCTTGTCCGATTGAATCTTTCAAATCTTTTTCTTCTAAATATTTCACCGCAATAAAAATATAGGCTGTCGTGACAATGGCAAACAACAAATGTCCTGAAGTCATGTGCGGCGTGCTCCAAAAGGCGATAATAAAACCTAACATCATTGGATGTCTAGAAATTTTGTATAAGAAGAGACCTTTGCTCGATTAGTGAAAGAAGATAAAAAGTTTAAAAAAGCATCACTCTGCGTTTCAAAATTTGCTAATAACTAGTTATTAGGCTGCATTTCGTGCCTTGATTGACACATTTTTAAATCTTTTTCTCAATC
>JBGCFT010000026.1:0-46706 GCA_045107085.1 Marinicellaceae bacterium
AGTTTAAGAAAAGATTTCTGAGCAATAAAATCAGCGCTCTTTGCAAGTGCCAATTTAAAAGCGACTTTCACTCCCACTTCTTTAATACTTTCTTTCAAAACTGTTAAATAGGATAATCCTCCACCTGTCACAGCTGTTATAGCAACATCTAAAACCAGCTCTCCTACAAATTGAGCGGCGGCTTCTACACATTTACCATCTTCAACAGGATCTATTCCATCAGCTTGAACATGAAAACTTAAACCGTACCAAACTGAAGGCGTATTAACTTTTCTACGTCCTTGTTTACCCTCTATTTTAGGAGGTATAACATCATGGTATAAACAGCCGACTTGATCCAATGAATAAGCAATGGGAAAATCGGTATCATTAATAAACATAAAACCCGGGCTTTTTTCTGAGGTGGTATCTGTGACATTTACGTATTCATTTTTTGAAAAAATTCGATAACCCGCTCCATAGGCTTTAATCTCAAATTGAGAATAACCCGTTCCTGATGAATCATATGGAGCTACAGTTAAAGTGCCTCCAAAACCACTTGAAAAATTCTTATTATTTATTGAAGAATCAGTTCCTAAGTTACCTTTTGTGGCTTCAGTTATTCGAACTTCTTCTTTATCTCCTTTTTTATTTATTCTAACAACTGTTTGAGATATGAGTTCATCAAACATCTCATTTTGCTTGCCGAGTTTATTATTAACCGCAGTAATTCCCGTGACTAGGCACCAATTAAAAGCCCCTCGAGAATCAGCTCTCCAAAACCCAGGCACAAATAGTTCTTTGTTATATTTATCAAGTTTTCCTGCCGGTACTACAACATTTTCATCCGCTGGACAGCCAGAATAAGTGACTTTTACAATGGCTTCAAAATTTGTATAGTTTCTTATTTCAACTAGATCATAAGCCGATGAACTTGAGAGCCATAAAGAGCTGGCAATAAAAGCAAAAAAGTATTTAAAAAGTGTTTTGTTCATAAATTCCCTCACATAATTTATATGCATTAATAGACACTAAAAGAGTAGATAACTTTTTATAGACTCAAGATTATAGAGACCTGTATCAATAACGATTATAGCTTTTTTTACTTGCCATTTCGTATTTATCAGTTGATTAAAAACTCAATTTCGAATGAAATCATTTAGAAATCATAACCAGCTAGTTATAAACTCATCACTAGAAATTATCAAGCATTATTTAATCCCTTAATAATATAGTTGCAGTATGATTTTTTTATCCTATTAAATTATGACTGGCTTTCATGAAAGAAAATTTAGTATGCATTTGATTAAACCAAATGCATACTATTAATGACCCGCCCATTACAGTTTAGATGATTTTATTAAAATTAAAGACAGCACTTACCGTTTATATTTAAAATTTTGGATTTATAAAACTCTCTTTTACTAAAAACACACATTCTCCGTAAGGCCCCTTGGAGCTTGTTACCTTATTGATTGTTTCATCCCAGTTACCAAATTTTTCGTAACCTAATGGACAGGACATGCAACCCTTATCATTAGCGTATTCCATATGAGTTCCAGCAGGGCATGAATAATTACTGTTAGGATTTGAAGTCTCATTTTTGTATTTTGGGTTAGGAGCAGTAACGAAAAAGTTATCTACGTATTTAGGAGCATTGCCAAGATCGCAAAAGCCATTGGTCAATTTCATAGGAGTATCTTTAGCTGGGCATCCGATATTACACATGAAACCCGTCTCTTGCAAAGATAGCTTGCCACCTTTGCCACATAAGTTCTCAACCATACTAGGAGATGGAACGATTTTTTCAAATCCATTATCATTAGGGTCATTATGCGAAATTACATTGAAATAAAGATCAAATTCTCCGATGCCTTTATTGCTCATTAATGCTTCATTGAGAGAATACGGTTGCGACATGAGTTGCAACTGGTTTTCATATTGTTTTGGCATAGTTGCACGATCAATAATGACTTCCACGTAAACATCATCTAATGTTAGGATTACATCTGCTATTACCAAAGGAACGTTCACCCATTTGGATACTTTAAGTAATACTGAAGCGGCTTTACTAGAGGCTGAACGAACAGTTCTAGAAGATAAACGAACAAGGGCTGCCTCAGCCTTTGCTTCAATCTTTCCTTGGATTTCACCTTCAAGATTAGCTTTAATTTCTTGTGCTGCTTCATATGCGGGACCCTTAATGGATTCTCTTGGTGATTCATAGGTAAAAGGGATGAGCCTATTTCTAAATGTTTCAGATAAGCCAATTTCATTGATTACTGCCATTTTCACAGCGGTCTCAGAGGTTTGAAAATCCACAGTTAAATCTTCTGCCTCACTTCTAAAATCAGGAACAGATTGAGGCGGCCAAGGTAGCATAGCTAGGCTAAAGCCTATTTTCTTGAGTGTCTCACCTACAGTTTGGTTTGATTTGTGAACATCACGTTCTAATGCTCGTGCATTCCATAATTCAAAAGCATTCTTAGATTGTTGAACAAGGAAAACTCGATAGTTGGTTATTGCACTTTCAAATGCTCTAAGATAGGCGCTCGAGGAAGGTGGCAGATAGCCTGTACCCTGGCCTGAAGCTTGCCTCAAAAGAACGCTTTTTAATGCCAACCTAAGGATACCGCTTGTCTGTGGGCGAGAATAGATTTCTTCCCAAAGTGCTGATTTCAAGCCCTCTTGTGTAAAGTCAGAAAAATGTTTATTAGAGCCGTATTTCTTCTGATCCTCATTCCAAACCTCATCAATTATAGAGTTTATAAAATTACGTTCAGTTAATAACTCAGAAACTACAGATACGGCTTCATGATTCGGGTAACGGCCATAGACTCCAGGAGATGTCCATTTAGGCAATGTCCAACGAATATCGGGAGCAACACACGCATCAGGCTCATAAACCGCAGAACCAGAACGGCCAGCAGACATATCTGGGCAAGTCCAACAGCTACCGCCATCTTTGTTATTTGAATCAAGTTCAATACCTGTCAGTTTCTGCGCATTTAAGGCCTTAGAAATGACGCGATCATGTTGCCAATTGATTAAATCAAAATTTTCACCAGATGGGCAGGTTAACTCTTCTTCAAGAATCGAGTAAGCGAACTCAACGTTCTTTGGTGTGCCACACGCTTTATCACTTGTCACTGGTTCCCATGTACGAACATAGGTCTCTGGACAACTAAAACACCTTCCACCTGACTCCACATCTTGCAAAAAATCCACCTCTTGGCCATCATCACAATCGGCATTTTCTTTTACTAATGTTGCAGAATGTGTGTCAAACATGTCAGTTGAACTGACACAAGCTGTAGCTGTATCGATGTGATCCCAACTCCGTTTAGGATGACTTGAAGGACAAGACCAACATTCTCCTCCACGTATAGGATCGAAAAAACTACCCGCTGGGCAAGCCGTTCCGTGAAGTGTAGCCGGTGAAGTGTTTTGTTCGGTAAGATTTACGATGTCGTTAATCAATTGTTCAATTGGAGTACCCGTGCTTGAAGGTCTGTTTATCCGTTTAGAGCACGCTCGTTCGCTTTCTGGATCAAAACCACCTTCAAAGCTTAATTTATAATCCTCTGGACAGGAATAACACGCCCATGTAAATAAATTAAATCTTGTGCCAGCAGGGCAATCTGGATTTGCAGATCTTGTAAAAGTTGCAGCAGTACCTAGACAATCTTCCTGCCCTTCTCCACCGCAAGTGGTTGTCGCTGGTGTACTTGTGTCATAACCGTAATTTTGTTCTGATAAATTAGCGTAACTAAATACGGAAAATAGCAATAAGCTAAGAGTATACAGTTTTTTAATTGTGATGTTTTTCATAATAACCTCCAAAATATTTGATTCTTATTTACTACAGCGTAAAAAATAGCTCAAACACCTCATTTAATTTGAAATTATTTTGATCTGACTGAATTTAATGTTTTGAGAGTGGCTTTTGGTAGAATTATGAACCTAAATAAATTGGTGAGTAGAATCCACCCTACGGGATTAATTTACTTTTGAAAATCTATCCTCTGTAGGATGGGTTTTACCCATCGAGAATATTACGGATTCATCTTTTTTGCAGGGTGGGTTCTACCCACTGAGAATACTAGTTTAATGACTTTAAAGCTTGTGTTGTCGCGAGTAACTCTGGATGGTTTTCAGATCGGATTTTAGATTGTAATACATAGGCTTTTTCTAGTGCCATTTTTGCTAAATCTGTTTGATCTTGACTCAAGTATAATAGGCCTTGTTGATAATCTATTTGCCCCATTAGAAAATGACCCTCATGATTCGTAGACACAGCCAACTCTCGAGCTTTTGATAAGATGTTTTGGTTTTTTACATGGTCTTTTTCAAGGGAATATATTTTTGATAAGCCAATATAGGAATCGATATATTCCCTGTCAAATAATCGGCCAGTTTCTGTATGTGCAATAATTTTCAAATAGGTGCTTTTTGCAGCTTCAAATTGCCCTTGTTCAAAATCCAAATCAGCCATATGGTTTTGAATATTTAATTGGTAAGCAACAATCTCAGGAGCCCGTGCTTTGCTGTATTTAAGAGCTTTTTCCAATTGCTCTCTAGCTAATGAATACTTTTGTTGGGCAACAAGGCTTTGGTAGTAGCCTATGTATAATTTTTCCTGTAAATCTTGGTGGCTTATTTGGTTTGCCGTTGCTATTTCTATCGCTTCTAAATACATTTGTGCTGCACTATCAAATTGTTTGGATTTTGCATAAGCCCAGCCTGTTTTCCTTTTGAAAACAACAATCTTATCGAATCTATTACTTGCCATCATAGCCTCGATATTTTCATTGTAGAATTCTATGCCCTTATCAAATTGCATTCTGCGGTTATAAAAAGACAAAATATCAGGTTGTAAAGTCACTGTATTGTAATGATCGGTTCCATAGGCTTTTTTAAAAATATCAAAAGCCTCTAATAAATATTTTTCTGCTTGAACAAAATCATTCGTAGTTACTTCTAGAATGCTTGCCAGGTTAGTTTTTGTTATACCCAAAAATGGATGAAATTCATCGTATTCGGTCTCATACAAATCTAAGGCTTTGTGTAAGTATTGGCTTGACTCTTTGAAATTACGTTTAACCAGATATGTAACACCTAAGTTATTATAAGAATCTGCGAGTAATTTTTTGTCACCCAACTCTTCTCGTATTTTAATGGCGGCTATATGTTGGGTAATAGCTTTTTCATATACGTGGTTTTGTTTATAAAGGTTACCTAAGTGATTGTGAGCGTAGGCTAATTGTGACAGGTCGCTGTTTTCATACTTTTGCATGGTATTAATGGCTGTTTGCAATTGTTGTTCAGACTTCTCATACAGGTTTAAGTTTTTATACAAAAGACCTAATTGTATGGTGCCAGCAATGAGATCCATGTTGTTTTCAGCTAGGCTGCTCTTTTTAATACGTAATGATTTCTCGATAACAATTTGAGCATCTTCAAGCTTATCCATACGGGTGTAAATGGTACCTATGGTATGCATAAAACGGGCATCAGATAAGTTGGGGTTTTCAATAGCCAGTAATTTATCTTTGGCTTTATTCAACAAATCATAAGAGCTGGTAATTTTATCATTGCTGCGTTCTGGGTTAGCCACATCAAATAAATCGGTTAAGAATGTGGAGACTTCCTCTGCTTCCGCTTGAGCAATTAAAGCAGCTTGGGCTTGTTTGGCTTGAACAAAATAACCTCCTATTAACAATCCGACAAAGGCCAATGAAACAGTGACCAAAACAAACCTTCTTTTCAAGAATAAGACACTCAAATACCACCAATTGTGTACACGGGCTGATAGTGGTTTCTTGCTAAAATATCTGCTTAAATCACGACTTAATTTTTCAGAAGTAGAATAACGGTTTTCTCTATCAGTAGCTGTTGCTTTATTGATAATAGCTTGTAGATCATAGCCTCTATTTTTAGAAAGTAATTTATCTAATAAGGCACCCATTGCATAAACATCTCTGCGTGTATCGGCCAATACATGCTGTTTATCATTTAAAACCTCAGGTGCCAAATAGGCAGGTGTACCCGAAATTTCATCACGTTTTACTTTATGATCTTGATGTTGTGAAATACCAAAATCAATAATTTTTACTGTGGCCGTATTGTTTTTATGGGTCACCAAAACATTACTGGGTTTAATATCACAATGAATGATGCCTTTTTCATGGGCATAAGTGATACCAGAACAGAGTTGTTGAAACAATTTTATCCTTTGCTTATCAGAGTAGTTGTGGGTTTTACACCAATGAACGATATCCTGGCCTTCGATGAGTTCCATGGCAATATATAATTGACCGGCATCATTCTTATCAATCTCAAACAGAGTCGCAATATTAGGATGATTCAATTGCGCCAAGGTATTGGTTTCTTTGATCAATTGCTCTTGATTGGGCAAATGGCTAATTAGTTTTAATGCCACCAATCGTTCTGCAGGGAATTTTTGTTTGGCGGAATAAACCACGCCCATGCCACCGATACCTATTTTATCAACAATGCTGTATTGATTGATTTGTGTGCCCGGCACGAGTATTTTTTCTGGGGCATCAACAAGAACATGTTCTAAAATAGGGGGATTAGTGAAAATGTCTTGTAAGCTATATCCATCTTCCTCGCGCTCAATATCTTGAGCTTCACTTTTCAACATTTCTATGATTGAATCGAGTAAATGTGGATGGTCTTTACACTTGACTTTGACTTGTGAAATTTGTTCACTCAATGGTAAACCATCAACTGATATAAGCGTTGCTTTAATTAATTGGTAGTCTTCCTTATTCATACCTTGATTTGGTGTTTTAGGAAGATTTTTGCTGCTTTCCATTCTCTGTTAACTGTACTTAATGAAATTTTCATGAGCTTCGCTGTTTCTGGTTCAGTCAAACCTCCGAAAAATCGGTACTCAACGATTTTGGCTTGTCTTTCATCCAATTGTTCCAAATCACTTAAAGCATCATCCAGTCTCTCCAAATCGCTAGTCAATGCCTGAGTTGAAACCAAAACATCATCTAACGAATTTAATTCAGATTTTGGAATTCTTTTCTGTGAATGCTTTTTTCGTGCATGATCAACTAAAAACCGGCGCATGACCGTTATGGCTGTTGACATAAAATGCGACCGATCATTCCAATCAAGCTGCTCGGAATCAAACATACGAATATACGCTTCGTTAACTAATTCTGTTGCTTGAAAAGTGATTGTTTGGTTTTCCCTGCTCAAAATACTGCCTGCAAAACCACGTAATTCTTGATAAAGAATTTTCATGATTTTGTCCTGTGTTCTTTTATCGCCTTGATTTAGGTTTTTAAGCAGTATGGTAATTTCTTGTTTGGCATCAGTCGTCATTCTATTTTGTTTTTTAAGACTTCATAAATTTATATAGCGATTCAATATTATGCCAACTATATGAGTCATGTTATTCACACAATTAAAAATAGAACAATCATATTACATCATCATCCATTGATACGGGTGCTGGTGCCAAGACCTCCCTTGCACCATTATGTGCAGCTGCACTGACCACTCCATTTTCTTCTAATTGTTCTACAATGGTTGCTGCTCGGTTATAGCCTACACGTAATCTTCTTTGAACATATGAAATAGATGCCTTTCGGCTTTCAGTTACTACAAAAACAGCTTTGTCATAAAGCTCATCAACATCACTGGCTGGCTTTTGTGGAACTCCTGTCGCACTGAGTTCTTGTCCATCATCTGTTAACTGAACTTCATCTAAAATACCTTTTTGATAATCAGCTTCATAATGCTTGGTCAGGTAACTGACAATACCATGCACTTCATGGTCATCAATAAATGCACCGTGAACACGTTCAGGAATGGCTTTGCCAGGTGGCAAATAAAGCATATCTCCATGACCCAACAATTGTTCTGCTCCACCTTGGTCGAGTATCGTTCGTGAGTCTATTTTAGAAGACACTTGAAAAGCAATTCTTGTCGGAATATTGGCTTTAATTAATCCTGTAATAACATCTACAGAAGGACGTTGAGTTGCTAGAATTAAGTGTACTCCTGCTGCTCTGGCTTTTTGAGCCAATCGGGCAATGAGTTCTTCTACTTTTTTGCCAACAATCATCATCATATCTGCGAATTCATCTATCACAATAACGATGTATGGCATGGTTTCTAATTCTGGAACTTTTTGACCTGGAATTAATGCATCAGGTTTAAACAATGGATCAGGAATGGGCTCGCCATCATCTTTGGCTTTTTTAATTTTTCGGTTATACCCAGCAAGATTACGAACACCCACTGCTGCCATTAATTTGTAACGTCTTTCCATTTCTGCAACACACCATCGCAGTGCATTTGAGGCTTCTTTCATGTCAGTTACAACAGGAGCCAGCAAATGTGGAATACCTTCATACACAGAAAGTTCCAACATTTTTGGATCAACCATTATTAGCTTCACTTCGTCGGGCGTGGCTTTGTAAAGTAAACTCACTATCATGGCATTAACCGCCACAGATTTTCCAGATCCCGTGGTTCCTGCTACCAATACATGTGGCATTTTTGCAATATCAACCACAACTGGCTTACCGGATATACTCTTGCCTAAGCCCAAAGTAAGTGGAGAACGTGATTTATCAAAATCAACAGATTTTAAAACTTCACTTAAATAGACAATTTCTCTGTTAGTATTGGGAATTTCTACGCCGATATAAGGCTTTCCAGGAATAACATCAACAACTCTAACACTAATAACCGATAAGCCTCGAGCCAAATCTTTGGCCAGATTCACAACTTGACTGACTTTAACTCCTGCAGCTGGGTCTAATTCAAACCTTGTGACAACTGGACCAGGAAAAACACCAACGACTTTGACTTTGACTTTAAAATCTGCCAGTTTTAATTCAACTTGCCTAGACAGTACATCCAATTCTTCATCTGAATACCCAATTTTTTGTTTTTTTGGCACATCCAATAAAGTTAAAGGTGGAAATTTACTGGCTGGTAATGTGTCAAAAAGCTGGCCTTGTCTTTCTTTGACAGCTCTTTTACTTTCAGAATATTTGGGCTCAAAAACAGGTTCGATAACTATAGGAGCGCGTTCTGATTGAACTATTGCATCAATTTTTCTCACTTCCTCCCTGTGACTTTTAGCTTTTTGACCTATTCTCTTGTCCTTAAATTGTTCGAATTTAACTTTAAGCCATGCCAAGAATTTTAATGTCCATTTTCCAATCAAATCAGTTGATTGAATCCATGACATGCCCGTGAACAAAGTGGTTCCCGCTAGAAAAATTGCACACAAAATAAGTGTTGCACCAACGCTGCCTAAACTTTCAAACAATGAACTACCAACAACTTCTCCGACAATACCTCCACCTGAAAAAATCGCATCATGTGTATTGATATATTTATAAGCCAGAGCACAACCAGATAGTAAGACTGAAATGAATCCCCCTGCTTTAATGCCTGTATCAATCCAACTAATAGAATCATCTGGGTCTTGATTTTTATAAACACGCCAGCCAACAAATATTAAACCAACTGGAATGAAGTAAGATAAATAGCCGACAATATTAAAAAACACATCAGCGAAGAAAGCACCACTAGAACCACCAAAATTGTGAATTTCATCACTGTTGGAAGCTGAAAAAGGCCCAGAATCCTCTGGATGATAACTCAGCAGTGAGATCAGAACATAGACAGCCAATGGAATAATGAGAAAAAACAAACTTTCCCTTAATCGATTACGAATATGTCCTGATACTTTATTTTTTGGCATAAATTAATTATAAAGCAGGGTGGACTATTTTTCCAGCCTCGACATTGATTCCTTTTGCCAATGACTCGACGTCTCTCCATCCATCACGCCCTAATCTTTGTACATACGGTAAAATCGCAGCTGATATAGCTTGAGTTGAAGTACGTGGCACAGAGCCAGGCATATTGGTGACTGAAAAATGGGTCACGCCATGTTCAACATAAGTTGGGTTTTCCCAAGTTGTTGGCCTTGTTGTCGCAACACAACCACCTTGATCAACAGATATATCAGCTATAACAGAGCCTGGTTGCATGCCTTTGACCATTTCTTCTGTAATCACGTGTGGTGCTTTAGCGCCTGTTACCAGTACAGCTCCTACTACCAAATCAGCGTCAGAAATTTCTTTTGCAACAGATTCTTCATAAGGATACAAAGCTGTTACATTGGCTCCTAATGCCATCATTTCAGCCAGTCTATCTTGTCTTTTATCAAAAACAACAACATTAGCTCCACCTTTTGCGGCCAACGCAGCTGAATTACCGCCTGCTGCTCCTGCTCCTAAAACCACAACTTTTCCGCGTTCAGTTGAAGGTAAACCTCCTAATAACACGCCTTTTCCGCCTGAAGGCTGGTGTAATAAATGGGTTCCAACTTGTGTAGCAATCATGCCAGCAATAATACTCATTGGAGCCAGTAATGGCAATGAACCATCTGCTTCTTCAACTGTTTCAAAGGCAACACCTGTTAAACCAATATCTAATAATGACTGCGTTAATTCAGGTTCAGCGGCTAAATGTAAATAACAAAACAATAAATGGTCTTTGCGTAAATATTTCAAATCACCGGCAATGGGCTCTTTAACTTTAACAACCATTTCTGCCATGGCATATAAATCTTTGGCTGATTCTGATATGTTGACTCCGATATTGATGTAATCATCATCAGTGAATCCACTTTTTAATCCAGCACTTGTCTCTATGTAAACATCATGTCCTGCTTTAACTAAATCCGCAGCAGCAGCTGGAACAAGAGCTACTCGCCCTTCTAATGTTTTTGTTTCTTTAGGTATGCCTATGCGCATAATTGTGTCCCCTAATATTGTGTTAATTTAAAAAAGGTTATTTTAGCTGATAAAGGCCATGAGAAAACATATTTCATAAAATTTTGAATAATAAAATCATTTGAAATATCAATTTGACCCTTTATCATTCCAATCGAAGTTATCATTTGTATTTTTACTCCTGATATAAAGCTGCTCCACTTCTGTTCTTGCCCAAGGCGTTTTCCTTAAAAATTTTAAACTTGAATTAATACTGGGCTGATTATTAAAGCATTTGATTTTGATCAATTGTCCGAGCTTTTCCCAGCCATATTTTGTGTGCAATTCAGTGACTATGGCTTTTAAAGTGACTCCATGCAACGGATCTTTATGGTTATTGAAATTATTCATGAATAGTTGACTTTTTCGAGGTCTTTAATTATACAACTTAATTGATAAAAGTAATGCAGTCTTGCAAATATGAATCGATTATGAACACACTTTGAGCATTCAGCAATAATTCAGATTCTCTCATTAAACTGATAAGCGTTACTTAAATTTGGAGAAAGACCATGAACAACAAAAACACATTATTATTAATCACTATGCTACTTGGATTAAGTTCAATGGCATTTGCAAAAAATAGACACAACGACCATTATAATGGCCACAATAATCACTCAAATCATAAACACGGATCACAACATCGTCAGAAAGGTGACCGTCCACTAAATAAACATAATAATAATCGCAGCAGTAGCTACAATAGAAACTATAATCGAAGCTCCAATAATAATCACAGGAGCAATAAAGGTTATAGCAACAAGCACCGTTCCAAACATAAATACAACAATGGACATAATGGATATAGAGGCTTTAACAGCCCTTATAGAAGTGGCCACCAAAACAGCCATAGAAACTATAATAACCGCAGTCATAGATACTATAGAAATAATCACAGAAACTACAGTTATAACAACAGATATTATTACAACTATAGACCTTATTATGAAGACAGATACAGATACCGTCCATTAAGAGGACTTGGACATTATTTCTTAAGAACAGGTTATGGTTATGGCCATTGGCATGATAATTCATGGTGTGTTGTGAATCATCCACAATCGTACTATTATGATTATTATTCTAACTATCCTTATCAAAATGGATGGATTCATGGAGATGGTGATTTTGGTATTTCATTTTATTTTGATTAACATTATCTCAAGGTTAACAGGAAGAAAAAAGGCAGTTTTATAACTGCTTTTTTTTGACAGAACAAAAACAACGCTCAGCACTAAGCCATTAAAATAATACCAAAATTTAAAGTATCATCATAAATAAAAAAAGACATGAGCATCTATTGCAGTTGAGCAAGATATTTTTCTGCTTTATTGAGTAAATGACTTTGTTTTGAAATCGGCATCTTATCGAAAGTGTTAATCAGCATTCTTAATCTTGGGTTCTTTAAAAAGAAGTTACGTTGTTTATTCATAAACCGCCAAAACAGAGCATCCCAAATATCAGACCATTCTCCTTTTTTATAATCGCTCATTTTGATTACATAGTTACTCCCTGATATGTAAGGCTTGGTAGACATCAAACCACCATCTGCAAATTGACTCATGCCATAGACATTTGGTACCATAACCCAATCATATGAATCAATAAAGATTTCCATGAACCAACGGTAAACTTCATTGGGTTTAATTTCACAAAGCAACATAAAATTACCTAAAATCATTAACCGTTCGATGTGATGACAATAGCCACTTTTCAGGGTCTTTCTTATGGCATCATCTACTGGCTCGATACCCGTTTTTGCTGTATAAAAACATTCAGGCATGACTTTATCAAAATTCCAATAATTTTTTGTTCTTTCTTCAACACCTTTGGCAATATAAATGCCTCGAATAAACTCTCTCCAGCCAATGATTTGGCGTATCAAACCTTCTTGTGAATTGATTGGCACTTTATTTTTTTGAGTAAATTCCTGAATGGATTCAATGACTTGATTAGGTGTTAATAACCCCACGTTAAGCATAGGTGATAAAACACTGTGATTTAGAATGGTTTCCTGCTTTACTATTGCATCTTCATAAGTTCCAAAATCTTCAAATCGATTCAATAAAAATTCTGATAACCACTTCTTAGACTGTTTGAAATCAAAAGGGTAAAATGGAGTTTGAGATAAATCACCCAAATTTGATGAAAAATACTTCTCTACATAATCAATGGCTTCGGTATAAAATTGACTTTGATCTGGAAACTTAATGACTGGCGCTTTTTTATCTTTGGGGTATTTTTTTCGATTTTCTTGATCAAAAGACCATTTTCCTCCATCTGGTTGTTTATTTTCATCAATAAGCACATTGAGGGATATCCTTTGCTGTTTATAAAAAGTTGTTTGAAAAAATTTCTTTTTTGTTGGTTTAAAAAAATCCTTTAATTCTGAGTTCTTCAAAATAAAACCAGGATTATCATACTTGACTAAATTAATGTTATATTTATTGGCCGTGTTTAGTATTCTTTTTTCAAGCCAAAAATCACAGGTATCTATATAATGAAGTTCAGTAATTCCCTTGTTACGGATGAGCTCTATTAATTTTCGAATATCACAAATAGATTCTGTCGCTTCTACATATTTGACTTCACATTCTAATTGGCATAAAAAGTCAGCATAAAATTTCATGCTGGCTCTGTGGTATGCAATTTTCTGTTTGTGAAAGCAATAGTGTTTAAAAAATAAATGCTCTTCGATTAAGTAACTGGGTAATTTATTTTTTATAAGAGGTGAGTGTTCAAATAATTGATGAGGAAATATTAGATTAGCTTTTTTCATAATTTATTCTGCTTCTTATTTTGACGGCAACCTTGACTACAATATTTAACTTCCGACCAATCTTTTTTCCACTTTTTTCGCCAATTAAAAGGGCGTTCACAGATGGGGCATATTTTACTTGGTAAAAACTCTTTCTTCATCAGGCAATATATGATTTTAATTGTTTTTTACATTCTTTCCAGTACTTGAAAAAAGATGGAAAGTAACCACTGACATTAAAGATCCAATCTCTGGGTTCCATATTGCCTTGATAATGACTATTTAGAGGATGTTCTTTGTATGTTACATTTTTCAATTTATAGGCCTTTATCAATTGTTCAAAGCTGCCAACAAAAATTTGAATGTTATTTATGTTTAATGACAGGTCTAACATAAATTTTACAGACAAATCAGAGATTGGGTAATCCTGAAAAATTTGGGGCTCTAACAATAAAACTCTATTAGCATCTGTTTCCTTATGCCATTGTGGATCTAAATTATAGAAATTATAAATTAATGTGGTTTTGTTCGAATCTATTGATTCAATATTACTTTTTGGCAGTTTTGTTTGTAGCTTAAGGTCAGTGAAATTATTTAATTCTAAGGGCACTTCACAGCTGCTGAGTTTTTCATAGCTAACATCTAAATAGGTGTTAGACTGTTTTGTATAACAATATTTATTAATATTTTCCTGATTGGCAATATACTTTTTATGACTATTGCTACCACATACCCATTGCCAGCTCAATGCATTACTGGCCCAATCTGCATCCAACAAATAATAATACATCCATTTTGCTGGTGTTTTCCAATGACTCTCGGCAATGTTGCAAACCAAAGAGGCCACATACATTCTCAAATGATTGTGCATATATCCAGTTTGATAGAAAGCACTTAATGCATCATCAATGGCATTTATGCCAGTTTGACAATCAATAAAGGCATGACTAATTTTATGATTTGTAACATTAATTTGTGGTGTTTTAAGATCTTGATTGATCAACTCACCTTTGCTGATCCAGATTTGTTGCCAGTAATCTCTCCAAGCCAGCTCTTGTATGAATTTTTCAATCTTGTTTAAATCATATGATTGTTCAAGCAAAAAATCAAAAACTATTTTAGTAGAGATCACGCCTCTTGATATGTAGGGAGAAAGTTGCGTAACAGATCCATCAATAAAATTTCTATTTTTAACATAACTATTAGGATTAATGTTTTTAATCCGTTTTGAAATGGATGGCATATCTGTTGGGAATTTATAATGCATTAAATTGAACCAAAAAATGTCACGTATTTTTCATAAATAAATGACTGAAAAGTAAATTAAAAAGTGTAATTATGACCGCCATAATGTGAAATAATTGTGAATAATTAGGGTCTAAAAAAATGCCTATTAAATCCTCAGATATTTCAGAAAAATGCTCATATATTGAATGAATAAAATGGTAAAATAGCACCATACAAAAATTTTATTTTTCACTTAAGGAGTCCTTAAATGTTTGAGTTATTTGATGCTGTTTTAGCCGCTCGAATTCAATTCGCTTTTACCATTGCATTTCATATTATATTTCCAGCCATATCAATTGGATTGGCTTCATATCTTATGGTACTTCAAGGCTTGTGGTTAAAGACAGGAAAAGATATCTATAAACGGGTGTGGAGATATTGGATTAAGGTCTTTGCTATTGTATTTGGTATGGGAGTCGTATCAGGTATTGTTATGAGCTATCAAATAGGAACCAATTGGAGTGTTTTTTCCGATAAAACTGGACCTATTTTAGGGCCGTTAATGGGCTACGAGGTTTTAACAGCATTCTTTTTAGAAGCCGGATTTTTAGGCGTCATGTTATTTGGTTCTGAAAGAGTGGGACGTAAGCTGCATTTTTTCTCCACCATTATGGTTGCAATAGGTACATTAATTTCAGGTTTTTGGATACTTTCTGTTAATTCATGGATGCAAACACCTGCAGGATATGCCATTAATGAAGTTGGTCAGTTTATTGCTGTCGATTGGTGGGCTGTGGTCTTTAATCCCAGCTTTCCCTATCGATTTGTGCATATGATGTTGGCAGCCTTCTTAACAACTGCGTTTCTAGTTGGTGGTGTGGCTGCTTGGCACTTGTTAAAGGACAAAACCAATGCGGCTGCTAAATTGATGTTCTCGATGGCAATGTGGATGGCTTTGATTGTATCGCCCATTCAAATTCTGGCAGGAGATTTACATGGTTTAAATACGCTGGAACATCAACCCATGAAACTGGCAGCAATGGAAGGCCATTTTGAAAGTCAAAATGGCGCACCTTTGATTTTGTTTGGTTTTCCTGATGTAGAATCAAAAGAGGTCAAAGCAAAAATCGCTATTCCAAAATTAGGTAGTTTAATTTTGACGCATGATCCTGATGGATATCTTCAGGGATTGGATGCTTTTCCAGAAAGCGATTGGCCAAATGTGCCATTGGTGTTTTGGTCTTTTCGAATTATGGTCATGATAGGCATGTTGATGGCTTTTGTTGGCTTATGGTCTTTAATTGCTCGCCTAAGAGGCTCATTATATGATTCCAAGTGGTTAAAACGCTTGGTTTTATTGATGACTCCCAGCGGAACTATTGCAATATTGGCTGGTTGGATAACAACAGAAGTAGGCAGACAGCCTTATACGGTTTATGGTCTGTTAAGAACTGCTGATTCTGTTTCTCCATTGGCTGCACCCGCCATCAATGCTTCTTTACTGGCTTTTGTTTTAGTATATCTTGTTGTTTTTGGATCGGGTGTTTATTATCTTATTCAACTTTTTAAGAGAACACCAAGTCTTAATGAAAGAGACATTAAAATGGGGCAACCGCGAAAAGCTTCAGGAATAACACCGATTCAAGGGCTTGAGAAAGAGGAGAAATAATATGGATTATGTATTAATTTGGGCAGCCTTACTTATTTTTGTAGTATTCGCATATGTCGTCCTTGATGGTTTTGATTTAGGCATTGGGTTGATTTTTCCTTTTATCAAAGATTCTCAAGATAAATCCAACGCCATGAATTCAATTGCTCCATTTTGGGATGGCAATGAAACATGGCTGGTATTAGGTGGCGGAGGATTATATGCAACATTTCCTTTGGCCTTTGCTGTTATTATGCCTGCTCTTTATACGCCCTTAATTATTATGTTATTGGCATTAATTTTTAGGGGTGTTGCTTTCGAATTTAGGTGGAGAGCAACCTCTCAAAAAGGTAAAAATAATTGGGACTTGGGATTTTCACTTGGATCTTTTTTAGTGGCTTTTTCTCAAGGCATTGCCTTAGGTGCCTTGGTACAAGGTATTGAAGTCGAGAATAGAGCCTACGCAGGTGGTTGGTGGGATTGGTTGACACCATTCAGCCTAACAACTGGATTTTCGTTGGTTATCGGTTATGGACTTATTGGTTCTTGTTGGTTGGTTTATAAAACTGAAGGAAGCTTTCAAAATTTTTGTCGGAAAATCGCTTTGAGGCTATCTATTGCTCTGGGTTTAATGATTCTTATAATCAGTATTTGGATGTTATTCAAGCAAGATCCCTACATGAATCGTTGGTTTACATATCCTAATTTTCTCTATTTATCGCCCATACCAATTATTACCATATTAATTGGATTATATTTGATTAGTTCAATTCATAAAGGCAGAGAATTAGCTCCATTCCTGTCTACCATTGGGTTATTTGCCGTGTGCTTTTTTGGATTATGTATTAGTTTTTATCCTAAAATCGTTCCACCAAATATTGATATTTGGCAAGCTGCTGCACCTGATTCTAGTTTAAAATTTTTATTGGTTGGGGCTGTATTATTGATCCCTATCATTATTGCTTATAGTGCCTATTCCTATTGGGTTTTTAGAGGAAAAGTAAGCGCTGAAGACCATTACCATTAAGGCGATATTATGAAAAAAAAGTTAAATAAATTGACATGGTTCATTCTACTCTGGTTATCGGGTGTAGTTGTACTATTTTCAATCAGCTCAATCATCAGGTCTGTTTTTTCTTAATTTGAATTAATGACTTTTGGTATTAGATATATTCTGTAAAACATGTCATCATGATGATATTGTTAATTGGAATAGAATGTCATGAAAAATTTAATTTTAAAACCACTACTGAAAGGTTCCCTGATAGTCTTTCCTGTATTGATAACGGTGTGGGTGGTTTGGGGATTGGTAAAATGGATTGATGCATTAGGTCAGAAAGCACTGGCTCCTTTTATGCTAGATTATTTACTGTTTCCTGGCAGTGGATTTGTTATTGTAGTGATTCTACTCATTGGTGTCGGACTTTTATTCCATTTTAGTTTTATTAAATGGGCATTTGTTAAAATTGAAAAATACCTGTTGAAATTTCCTCTGGTTAAAACTGTTTACAGTGCCATGAAAGATCTAGCTGGCATGTTTGATAACAATCAGAGTCATGATCAACAAGTGGTTTTAGTTGATATGCAATCCAAAGGTTTAGGGTATGTTGTTGGAATGATTACCAACAAAAAATTACCTCCTGAATTAAACTCAGCGACACATCTAGAAAATAATCTACAGAATCCAGTGGTTGCTGTTTATTTACCAATGAGCTATATGGTCGGAGGTTACACCGTTTTAGTTCATACTGATCAAGTAAAAGTTGTTGATTGGTCATTTGAAGAAGCCATGCGCTTTGCCTTAACAGCTGGTGTATCGCAAAAACAGTAATTGATGGTGACTTATTTATAAACTATTAATTAATGCTTCTGCTTTGTGCATTGATTCCTGGGCTTCTTTTTTCGCAATTGAATCATAAACTATGCCAGCACCTGCGTGAAAGGATAAATTATTCTTTGAAAGTGTAAATGTTCGGATCAAAATATTGAGATCCATTCTTCCATCATCAGTAATATATCCCATAGAACCAGTATAGGCGCCTCTGGGATAACTTTCTAATTCATCTATAATTTGCATGCACCTAATTTTCGGACATCCAGTAATGGTTCCTCCTGGAAATGTGGCTTCAATTATGTCCTTAAATGTAGTGTTTTCAGCTAATTCACCCATCACATTAGAAACAATATGATGAACCTTTGCATAAGATTCCACGCCCATAAATTCATCAACTTTGACTGAGCCTATCTTACATATTCGACCCAAGTCATTGCGTTCTAAATCTATCAGCATTACGTGCTCTGCTTGTTCCTTAGGATGATTAATTAGTTCATTAATTAAATCGTTATCTTTTTTATTGTCTTTGTGCCTTGGACGCGTGCCAGCGATTGGCCGTGATTCAATCAGATTATTCTCAACTTTCACCAACCTTTCTGGTGACGAACTAATAATAGAGAAATCTATCGTTTGAAGTATTCCTGCAAAAGGCGCTGGATTATGTGTTGAGAGTGATGTGTAAAGTTCTAATGCGTTAATCTTTTGCTCAGATTTAACCTGCCAGTAACGTGCCAAATTAACTTGGTAAACATCGCCTTGTTTTATATAAGTTTTTGCTTTTTCAACATTTTTAATATAGGTGTCAACCTCATCAGATTGAAGTGTTAAGTGGTTATTGAATGTTAACACCTCTTTATCTTGTTGACGCATTAATTTTTGAATTTTTTTGATCTGTTTTTTTGAGCTGCCAACCAACCAATACTGCTCTTTAATGTGATCAATAATCACAGCTGACTTGGTTCTGAATGCCAATGCCAGTGGTTGATCATTATCATGCTGTAGTTGAGAAAGTACAGTTTCCCAAGCTTGAATACTGGCGTAACTCAAATACACAAACCATCCTGAGTAAAAAGGTAAATCATCAGTCGGATGATTGCGCACAGTATTATCAATGGTATCTAATAAATTGATTAATTGAGCTTGGTTATAGGCTTTTTTAATTTTCTTAGAGCGGTAAAACAATATACTGAATCGGCCAGTTTTTTCATTTTTGGTATTACTGGCCAATAAAGCTGGGAATTTATCAGGGCAATTTCGAGCTAAACCAATTAAATCTGGTTTTGTCTTGAGTTTAACTCGGTGCATATCCGTTCAGATTAAATTTTATTAAAAATAACTGTTGCATTGGTGCCACCAAAACCAAATGAATTTGACATGCTGGTATCAATAACAGAGTTTCTGGATGTATGAGCAATATAGTCTAAATCACAACCTTCACCTGGGTTGTCTAAATTTATAGTTCCAGGTAGTATTTGATCTTTAATGGATAAAACACTAAATATGGCTTCCACTCCACCGGCAGCACCTAATAAGTGACCAGTCATAGATTTAGTTGAGCCAACAGCAGTTCTATAGGCATATTCACCCAAAGCTATTTTAATGGCATCGGTTTCTCCTTTATCCCCTAAGGGAGTTGAAGTGCCGTGGGCATTAATGTAATCTATTTGTTCAGGGTTAATCTCTGCATCATTCATGGCATTTATCATACATCTTGCAGCCCCTTCTCCACCTGGAGATGGTGAAGTCATGTGGTAGGCGTCAGAACTCATTCCAAAACCTGTCACTTCTGCATAAATTTCTGCACCTCGGGCTTTAGCATGCTCATATTCCTCCAATACTAAAACACCTGCACCATCTCCAAGAACAAAACCATCGCGATCTTTGTCCCAAGGACGTGAAGCTTTGTGCGGGGCATCATTGCGTGTTGACAAAGCTTTTGCAGAGGCAAAGCCTCCAATTGCCAGCGGTGTTGTGGCATATTCACTGCCACCACAAATCATAACATCTGCTTCACCGTATACAATTGAGCGCATTCCGAGACCTATATTGTGTGTCGCAGTTGAGCATGCTGAAACAGCAGAAAAACTGGGGCCTTTAATGCCATACATTATTGATAAGTGGCCAGCTGCCATATTTATGATAGTGCTGGGCACAAAAAACGGAGAAATTCTTCTCGCTCCTTTTTCAAGCCACGTTTCAGTGGTTTTCTGAATACCATATATTCCACCAATTCCAGCTCCTAAGTAAACACCTATTCTCTCAGCATTCTCTTCAGTCACTTCTAAGTTGGCGTCAGTTATGGCATCAACTCCAGCTGCAATTCCATAATGCATAAATGGGTCCATCTTTCTGGAATCTTTTTTAGTTATATATTTATCTATGTCTAGGTTTCTTATTTCTCCAGCGATAGTACAAGCAAAGTCCGTAGTATCAAAATGAGTCAGTTGATCAATACCACTTTTGCCTTCAATTATATTGTTCCATGCTGTTGAAATAGAATTACCCACTGGAGAGACTATTCCTAATCCTGTTACAACTACTCTTCTCTGATTCATTATTTTTACCTTATATCATTCAAAAAAAAAGCCACGTATATACGCAGCTTTCAAAAATTAATCTCAATTAATAAAAATCAATTGATGGTTTCAATGACTAATTTCTATGCGTTAGCTGTTACGTAATCAATTGCTTGTTGTACTGTTGTAATTTTGTCAGCATCAGACTCAGGAATTTCACAATCAAATTCTTCTTCTAGTGCCATTACTAATTCAACAGTATCTAGAGAGTCAGCCCCTAAATCATCTACAAAAGAAGAACTGTTGTTTAATTCAGATACATCAACATCTAAATCTAATTGTTCTACGATAATATCTTTTACGCGTTGTTCATAATCACTCATTTTTTTGTACCCCTAGGTGTATATAGTAAATTTGGAAACGTATTTTATTCAATGATAAAATATTTATCCAGTATTATATGGGCTTAATTGTGTTTATCAATGTAATTTCAATTAAGCCTCATAAATAATGAAACTTAGCCTTCTCCTTTGGTGGCATTTCGGTAAGTTATCAAATCTTGTTCAAACTTTGCTTTTATGGTTTCTATTTCTTTCGTTTTAGTTTCAATAAACTGTAATTGATATTTAATTTTCTCATTGATAGTTTTAATTCTTGATTTCAATGCCTTTGATATCTCAACACCATCTCTTTCACTATCTGCTGCCAATTTCATTATCTGTTCTCGGCTAGTTTTTTGAAATTTTAAACTTTGATGAGCGAGTTCAATATTTCTCTCTAGAGCAGAAATCCTTTCTTCTTTAAGGCGCACTATTTCTTGTTCATTGGTGTAAGCCAAGATAATATTTTGTCTAATTTGTTCCTTTTCTTTGGCCAGTTTTTCTGCTTCTTTTTGTAGGCGAACTTTTTCTCTTTCTGCTGCTATTTCTTCTTCCGTTTTGGCACTGGAGATTTTTTCAAGAACAACACCATCTTTGTTTAATTCTTGGTGTTCTTTTTTTATTTGGTCTGGAGGTACTTGATCGCTGTAAGTAACATTACCCTCTTCATCAACCCATTTGTACAGTTTTTTCTTAGCATTTGCACTACCACTCAATAATATCAATGATAGTATTAATATAAATACACAGTTTGTTTTCATAATTTCCTCTAATTAGCAAAAATAACAAAGATAGATACAAAAACTAACCACACTAGCAACATTCGCTTTAAAACACTGAGTGTAATTTTTTCTATACTTTGTTTATTGTCATCATCTACTTCACAAATCTCAACTGCAAAATCAGTTGATTCATACAAAAAGGTTGTATCTAATTTTTTCATATTATCAAGATTCATGAATGGTTTACATTTTTTTAATACTCTTTCAAAATCACTGGCAATAGACAATGAAACAACCATCATCCAAGCCACTGGATAATTTAAAATTTTGATTAAGGCATTTATCGATGCTTTTCCTAAATCATTGTCTTTTGTTAGCAGATCATGTCTTTCAGCAAGTCGGTACATTAAGGCTCCAAAGATACCCAAAATAATGTACCAAAAAAACACACCAAACCATCTTTTTAAAGAGACTTCGGTCATTTTTTTTATCAAAGTCGATACCTCTGCTTCTTTATTAATTGATAATTGACTCCTAATATCTCCACTTTCCACATCTTCTTCAAGGCTTTCTGGACCTATGCAATAGGCCAATACTAAGATTGATGCCAGTAAACTTCCAACCATAGAAGAAGTCATTACATCTATTAACAGACAAATGATAACAATCGGAATAAAAATAGTAATCAATAGATTTAATTCCTGATGCTTGAAATATGACTTATCTAAAAACCATATTTTCCAATATTCATACCATTTGAAATTTCTAAAACGTACTGGTTTTGAAATGACATGACTGACTAAATAGGCAATAATCAAAGCCAATAGTTTCATAAAAATGCCTTAATAATATAGTGGTTGATTAATGATATTAACATATTTTACCTGAAAAAAAACTGAATACACGGCTGATACTTTAAATTTGTAATGTGCGGGTAAACAAAGCAATTGATTCCACATGAGAAGTGTGCGGAAACATATCCATAACTCCTGCCTTAACTAATTTAAAGCCGAGTTCATTGACTAATCTGTCTGTATCTCTTGCTAAGCTAGCTGGATGACAAGACACATATAACAATGTTTCAGCTTTGGTTTCAGCGATTAATGGCAAAACCTCCCAAGCTCCACTGCGGGGTGGATCAATTAATATTTTATTGTAATCTTCTTTAAACCAGTCTGAATTTTCATGATTTTGTGTCAAATCAGCAACATGAAATGAAACATTCTTCAAATCATTTAAATGAGCATTATGCTGTGCCCGTTCAACAAGTGATTTTTCACCTTCAATGCCTGTGACTTTTTTTACCTGTGTAGCTAATGGCAATGTGAAATTCCCCAATCCACAAAACAAATCTAAAATGACATCGTTTTTCTGAATATCTAACAGTGACATCGCTTGATCAATCATTTTTTCATTCATTTTGGCATTAACTTGAATGAAATCGCTCGGCAGAAAATCCATTCGAATATCAAATTTTGGCATATCAAAAAACAATGATTTTGGTTGAGTGTCATTATTTGAATCCAGCATTTCAACTATAGTTTTGGGCCCCTTTGATTGGGAATAAATTCTAACATCGTTTTCAATTGCAAAATTTAACATAATTGCTTCATCAGCGTTTGATATGGGCTTTAAATGTCTAAAGATCAATGCCACATCTTCATCTGCAATTGAAGCTTCAATTTGAGCAACATGCTGTCTAATGGATAGTTTTTCTATCATTTTTGCTAAAGGTTTAAGCAATTTATCTAATGGTTCTTGTAAGATTTCACAATAATCCATATCCGCAACATAGCGTCCGTTTTTCTCTCTAAAACCAACCAAGACTTTATCTTTAGCAATGACCCAACGAACCGATAAACGTGCCCTTCTTCGATAATTCCAAGACGAATCAGTCAATGGATCTAACCATTTCTGGGGCTCCAATTTAGCCATTTTAATCAAGTTTTGCTTGAGTGTATTTTGCTTAAACTCTATTTGTTTCTCTGGAGCTAAATGCATCATTGTACAGCCATTACAAACATTGAAAAATTGACACTTTGCTTCAACTCTGTCCTCTACTGCATGTAAAACCTCTGTTGTCACACCTTCTTCAAAATTCTTATTACCTCCAGTATGCTTAACTAAAACTTTTTCTCCTGGTAATGCACCGCTGACAAATATGACTTTTCCATTAACTCTAGCAATGCCTCTGCCATCATGACTTAAGTCTTCAATATCAACCTCAATGGGTTGCTCCATCAATTTTCTTCTGCGTCTTCTTGCCATGATTATTTAGTCTGCCACACGCCGTCTGCGTCTTGATACTTCCAACCACTTCTTGCTTTTTCTCTCCATAACTTGACAAACACATTTCTAATTGAGTCTTCCCAGTCAGCATGACCATTGGCTACAGCTAGCTCTCTGTACAATGCTTTTCTATCTCTGTTATCATCAGCCACCGTTTTTTTCACAATTTGACGGTCTCTTAAACCCAAAGCACTGGCATCAATGATATCGATGAACCCTTCATTGGTAAACCCAACAGTTCCTGCATCTATGTGGGTTTTTAATTGATTGGAAAAACGGGCTTCCATACGATCCGTGATCTCTACAATAGCTGGAGATGAAATATTAATATTAACCTCAGCATGAGCTGTTGAAATAAACCAATTTAATGGATTGAAATTAAAACTTTGTGGGTTACTACCCGTTTCAGTTTGTTCATCACCTTCTCCGATAATCTTATTAATAATTTTTTCGGCAGCCTCTTCTGCCTCAGCTGCTGGGAAATACACATTGATAGTGACACATGCGGCAGTAAATAAGAATACAGAGGACAACAAAGTTAATTTATAACTTTTCATAAAATTTCTCTTACTAAAAAATTGTATTATAACAACAATAAGTAAACAGTAACTGAATATTATTTAATTCTTATGAGTTTTACACCACTGATGAATAACAGACAAAATAACAAAACTCATTAACTGCTACTCTTATTTACAATGCCTTTGAGCATAATAAACAAAATTCTTTTTTTAATGAAACTTGCTCTGATATAATGTGTCCTCAAATTTAATACCGAGCACACAAAATCATGACAAATAGAACAACTCTTGCTAATGCGATACGATTCCTGTCTATGGATGCTATTCAGAAATCAAATTCTGGACACCCTGGCGCGCCAATGGGAATGGCAGATATGGCTGAAGTGCTTTATAACGACTTTATGCAGCATAATCCAAGTAATCCAAACTGGTTTAATCGGGATCGTATGGTTTTGTCAAATGGACACGGTTCAATGTTGATGTATTCTTTATTACATTTAACTGGATATGATTTAAGTATTGAAGACATTAAAAACTTTCGCCAACTGCATTCCAAAACGCCAGGCCATCCAGAATATGGCTACACACCTGGTGTCGAAACAACAACAGGTCCCTTAGGTCAAGGCGTATCAAATGCCGTAGGAATGGCATTAAGTGAAAAGTTACTGGCTCAAGAATTTAATAAAGAAGAATTAAACATAGTTGATCATTACACTTATGTATTTTTGGGTGATGGCTGTTTAATGGAAGGCATTTCGCATGAAGCGTGTTCTTTAGCAGGAACTCTCAAGTTAGGTAAACTTATTGCCCTTTATGACGACAACAACATCTCTATTGATGGTGAAGTAGATGGCTGGTTTACAGATGATACACCCAAAAGATTCAAATCCTACGGATGGCATGTCCAGGAAATTGATGGACATAATCCTCAGGAAGTAAAAAAAGCCCTCAAGAAAGCACAAAAACACAAAAACAAACCATCAATTATCTGTGCAAAAACAGACATTGGTAGTGGTGCTCCAAACAAAGCAGGGTCGCATGAATGTCATGGTGCTCCACTTGGTGCCGATGAAATTGCTCAGACTCGAAAAGCTTTGGGATGGGAGTATCCTGCATTTGAAATCCCACAAAATGTCTATGACGGATGGGATGCAAAACAAAAAGGCAATAAAGCAGAAGCAGAATGGAACGATATATTTGAACAGTATAAGTCCAAATTTCCTGAAGATGCCAATAGTTTTACCCGAAGAATGAACCATGAACTTCCTGAAAACTTTAATCAAGACGCACAAGCTGCTATCATAAAAGCGCAAGCAGAAACAGAAGCAATGCCTACCAGAAAAGCTTCAAAATATGCTTTAGAAGCCCTAGGTCCAATGGTTCCTGGTTTGTTTGGTGGTTCTGCAGACTTAACACCTTCAAATAATACATTTTGGTCTGGATCAAGAGCTTGTAATGATGTTAACTTAGATTTTTCAGGAAATTATTTATCCTATGGCGTACGGGAATTTGGAATGACAGCCATGATGAATGGCATGATGCTGCATGGTGGTTTAGTCCCTTATGGTGCAACTTTCTTAATGTTTTCAGAATATGCCAGAAATGCACTGCGTATGGCTGCATTAATGAAAATTAGGGGTTTATTTGTTTATACACATGATTCAATAGGCGTTGGTGAAGATGGACCAACACACCAACCAGTTGAACAAACCTCTTCATTGAGGCTTATTCCAAATATGAATGTATGGAGACCTTGTGATGCTGTTGAATCTGTTGCCGCATGGAAATCTGCCTTAGAAAAAACCGATGGACCATCCTGTCTAATGTTTAGCCGTCAAAATACTTCAAAAGAAAACAGAGATTCAGATCAAATTAACAATATTAGTAAAGGTGGTTACATCTTAAAAGACTCTGTCGGAAAACCAGAAGCGATTATTATTTCAACGGGTTCTGAGATTGGTATTGCTATGCGTGCAGCTGAAGAACTAGGTAATAATGTTCGTGTCGTATCAATGCCTTGTACCAACATTTTTGACCAACAAAATGACCAATACAAAGAAAGTGTTCTGCCTTCTGATATTAAAACAAGAATAGCTGTTGAAGCGGGACAAGGAGATTTTTGGTACAAATATGTTGGTTTGAATGGCGCAATAATTTCTCAAGACACCTTTGGGGAATCGGCACCAGGTGCTGAATTATTTGAACATTTTGGCTTTACGGTTGAGAATGTTGTGAATACGGTCAAACAAGTTATTAATAAATAAAGAATCGGGCCTATAAAAAAGGCTGAATAAAAATACTATTCAGCCTTTAATAGTTCTATTTGTGATTCGTTTATTCTGGCATTAAGTAATAAGCTGTCATGATAGCAACTTGATTTTCATCTCTATTGTTGGCAACATCAGAGAAATTTTGGCGGTTAGTTTTACTCCAATTTCTTTGGGTTGCTGTTGTGTTATTAATGTATTGACTTTCCCTAAAAAATCCAAATCTGGCATCAGCAATACCATCAATGGATGCATCTAATAAGCGGGCTAAATCAGGTGTCAACCCTTTAACAACCATTACATTTTTATTGCGAGAAATATAAGGAGTTGTCGTATTAGGACCTGTTACAGACCAGGCAATATTATCAAAACAGATGGTAATTTGTTGAGGATTTCCATTGGTATCTAAATATACATAGGTGTCCTCAGATCCTTCAGCACGACCATTGGGCATGCTCACACCAGCACTATCCATGGCAGAAAATAAATTAGCACCGCAAATCTCTGCTGTGTTTGTGCCATTCACTCTTAATGTCGGAGCTAATGGATTATCGCCAATCACCACGTTCACTCGGTTATAATAATTTTGGTATGCCAAGGCCCATCCTTGAATAAAAGACTGACTTAATTTTTGATAGGCAGCATTTCTTTGAAGGTCTTTGCCAATTGAGACAGCCCCCAATATCAACCCAATCACAACAAGTACAATGGACATTTCCACTAATGTAAAACCCTTATTTCTATTGTTACGTGTATTTTTTTTCATTTTTTAATCCTTATAACCCTTCTCGATCAGCTCTAACAGCATTTGTTCGAATGACTGAAATTAATGCCAATGCTCTGCTAATAAAACGCCCTGTGCCAACATCACAAGATGAACCACTACTAAAACAAGAATTGGCTTTTCTGATTTCATCTCTCGCTTCAATGGCTGTATCTCTACTCAATACAGCCGCAACAGTCGAAGCAGCTGTGGTTACTGCTCCTGCTGTTATTATTGCTGCGCCTGCTGCACCTTTGCCTTGTAAACCAGGAATCAAAGTTTCTGCAACAGCTGTCGCTGCGGCTGAGACAGTATCTGCAATCGCAGCGGCAGCTTGAGCAATGGCAGCATCGGCTAACAAAACACCGACATCTGCTAAATCCTCTGCGATACCTAATAAAGCACTGTAATCTATAAATGAAGTGTGCATCATATCGGCTGCTATGACAACATTGTCATGGGCATGCAAAGCAGCTGAAATCACAGAGCCACAAGCAAGAGAACCAAATAATTCAGAAAATTCCATTGAATTGACTTTGTCATCATAGGTCACACTTTGTGCTTTTTCTGCCACTTCAAAATTTACTCCTGACACATTTAAGCCATCTAACAAATTTCCATCACCATCGGCATCACCATTACCAACATCCACAATCACATATGCCACATTTCTGCTATAGGAAGGAAGCGGAGTGGGTCTTGTTACATGTAAATAAGGCGTTTCATTGGTTGTAACATTGGCTGCATTTCGTAATGCAAAACAAAAATCAATGGTATTGGATTGATTTAAAGGGGTTAATACGACTGTCCTGGGAGAAGCTGGAACCGGAGGAAGTAAGGCATAAAGCCTATCGCTACTCACGCCCAAAGAAGCGTCCATTGTTGGATCGGTGGTATTGGGCTTTGAATACAAAGAATAAACCAATGGAATTTTCTTCATGTTGAGTGGTTTTTCAGCCATACCCAGTGTTTTTTCTGGAATCGTTCCACGTAATGAACCAACGTTTTCAAAGCCATTACCATTAGAGTCTGCAAATGGCAATCGGCCATGCGAATAAGCAAAACCTACCAGCGCATTGTCTATATTTTCTGTGTTAGATGGAATTACAATTCTTTGTGTGATATTTTGTTGACGGGGATAATATTTGTATAACAAGGAAAAAATAATAGCAATAATAAGTATCACCACTGACAACTCAACCAATGAATATCCCTTGTTTTGTTTAAGATTATTATTCATCTGATTAAACCTCTTGTGTCTAAGGATCTGACCAAGGCCAGTTTAGCATCTCTGAATTGCAACGCTTGAGTGAGAGAAGTTGTAGCCTCTGTTTGCACTACTAATCCATCGTCATAATCAGATTGAGCACTATCAAGTCCTTCCAATGCTTGAACCAATGCAAAAGCAGCATCAGCGACCGCAATGATTGATAAAGCCAACCCAATAGCGCTGGCCCCTGTCGTATCTAAGGCTACATTCGCTGCAGCAATAATAGCTGAAACGGCTCCGATAGCAACAGCTGCTAAAGCAAGATCTCTTTGAGATCTGGATATTCTTAACATACTGTCCAAATAATCTACGTGAAAATCACGAAATTCCTTATAAAGTGTTGCCATCTGCCACATATCATATGCAGCATAACTGGCTCTCGCAGCGCCATTTGTCTCGGCTAAAACTCTGGCACAGTTTAGCCTACCCGATAGCTCATTAAATCCAACTGCTACAACATTGTCATCATAATTATTGGACTGAGAAAGGCTGGGTTGTTCAAATTTTAAACCCGCTCCATTGGTACCATCAAATAAAACCCCATCATTATTGGCATCTATGGCACCACTGTCAGCAAGTGCATAGGCCACATTGGTGCTACTGGCTCCAATGTTAACCTCAGAACCATTAGCAGCAGCTAAACTGCCATTTTTTAATGCCAAACAAAAATCCAGGCCATTGGTTTGATTAGAAGTTGCTGAGTTAGGCAATAGAGGCTCATAACGGTTTGCTGTAGCTGCCAAATCTATATCAGATGCCAATGTTGCATTGGCACTTCTATAAACCCCATATCGAATCAATCCTCCTCGTTTTTGCTGAACAAAAGATTCAATTCCTAATGTATTAACAGGCAAAAAACCTTGTTTGTTTGTTGCAGCACATTCTTCATTGCCATTACCGCTGATATCAGGACAGGGCAATCTATTATTAGCGTAAATAAATCCTATTATTGCAAGGTCTGCTCGTTCTAAATCATTTTTAAACTTTTGGTTTAAAGCTTGCGTGCCAACACTTGATAAAAATTTAATGCTAATAAACCCAATGATACCAATAACAACCAGAACGATTGAAAGTTCTACCAGTGAAAACCCTAAAATTTTAGAGCGCATTTTCATCTTTGCACTCCTTTTGCATCTGCTTCTCTCAATATATCATCCACACCAGCAGCGACTCCAAAAGTAGTGGTCGTAGCATTAGGATTATCCCCTCCTACATTTTCCTCCATATAAGTGGCATTTTCATCTGCATCAATCGCTGCGGTAATGGTTTCTTTGGCATCAGTTGTGGTTGATTCTGCAGCAATTATTCTGGCTGTTTGCAAATTTATGTAATAAGAAAATTCGTTAACAACATTAAATGGATTTCTAGGATCAACAATGATTCTATCTATTGAGTTAATAATAGCATTGGCTTTATTTCTTGCATCATTTAACGTCGCTATTCGTGCATTTCTGGCATCAATTTGTGCTTGAGTTGGATTTGCTGGAAGCGCAGGGACTGCAATAATCAAAGCTGTTAATCTATTTCTGGAGTTGATCGCTTGATTTCTAATACCTGTATAATTAGTTTGTATGCTAGAAATATTACCAGCTGCGCTAGTCACAGGTGGTTCTGTCAAGGTAAGATTCGCTTCTACTGCTGGTAAATCAACATTGGGGTAGTCTACAGTGACAACTGGTGGAAAATCATTTGACACATTGGTTTGTGATGCTCCCAAAGATGTTACCGCATTAATTGCATGTCCACGGGCTGTATTGAGTGAACTAAGGGCACTATTGGCTTCTCCTAATCTTGAACTGGCTCTCGTATTAGCAAGATTTGCGTAAGTAGTGAAAGTGGCATCATTAACTGCTGCAGTGGTATTGGCCAGTGCTTGAGTTTGGTTTTTAAGATTATTAAATAAATTAACAATCGTTGAACTCAATCCGCGCGCATTGTTTATATCATTTCGGGTATTAATGGTCTTTTCAGCTACATCTCTTACCAGTTGATCAGCTTGTTCTCTGGCTTGTACTGCTAAATCTGAATTTGAAGTAGTTTCTCCTGTATTGGGATCAGTGACACTATTGGGATTAGGAACAGTAACAGCACTTCCAATTCTATTGCTCACGTCCACTAATTTAACAATTGCAATCACTTGAATGACCACAGCGGCCACATTGGCGGCTAAGGCAATTCCTGCAGTCACTACAGCAATAACTGCCGCTACTAATGCCGCTATTCCTAATGCCACACTGCCACAACTGGTACCCAAGGAGGCAATACAAGCTGCAATCAATCCACTTAAATAGGCAGCTGCTGCGGCAACCAAAATCACACCCTGAACAAGGTTGTATACCGCCATGGCTGTATTGGCAACGCCAAGAGCTGTTTGTGCAACGGTTATAATGATAGCAAGATCAGTGCCTTCTTCAATGTTTTCTTGTTGCGCAACATTTTCTGTATGCGTCGCTTTTGCATCAGCTAATAGCTTAAATGAGTTTTGAGCAGTATCGCAATTTAAGCTACTGGCCAACTCATCAAAAGTTTTGCTATGAACAGAGTCATCATATGTGGCATTGTGAACTTTGTTGGCGGATTCAAAATCTAAAGCAGAACTCTCATTGCGCCCTTCAAAAGGAGTTGTACCTCCATCTAAATCTGCAAGGCCTGCAGTAACCAACACATATGGTACAGCCCTTGATGTGCTACCGTCAGGTAAAATGACGTGTGCATAGGCGGTACTGAATGTACTGTCTCTGCCATTATATATGGCACTGCAAAAATCAAGTCCATTGATGTTATTAATTGTGGTTACATCACCGTGGGAATCAGTCGGATTAAAAAGGTTGGTAATGTTAGTAAGATCTGCCATGCTGGCTGAGTTTCTGAATACAGCATATTTTATTGGAATGGATCCAATACCAGCGTAATCTTCATTTAATCCCAAAGTTTTGTAGGGAACACTGCCTGAACTACTTGTGCAATCTTCAAGCCCATCATTGTTACTATCTGGACATGGAAGTCTGTTGTATGTTGCAATAAAACCCAATAATTGATCATCTACTTTGACTAAAATAGATTGGTCGACTTCAACATTTTCTCGCTTGACTATATAAGGCATGACACTTACTAATGCCACAAATAAACCTATCATTATCAAAATAACAATCGACAGTTCCCATAAGCTAAATCCGTATTGTTTTACAACTTTATTGTGCCTATTTACGTACATTATCCACCACCTAAAATACCAACTTCACCAATCAGTTTATAAACTGGTAAGAATAGTGCTACTATCATCAAGATAAATAATAAACCAGCAAAGATAATTACCAAGGGTTGAATGATTTCACTAATTGATTCAACTGTGTGTTCAAAACGTTTTCTATATTCTTCGGCCAAATATTTTAACTGGCTATCTAACGTCCCTGTTTGTTCGCCAATACTTGTTAATCTTAAAACAAAACTTGGAAATACTTCAGCTAACCGTAATTCATCTGTTAGGGTATTACCTCGCATCACTCCTTCTCTTACTTCTCCAATTTTTTCTTTATAAACTTCATTGGTTATAGATTCTTCAATAATTTCTAAACTTTTAATGATTTCAACACCTGATGAAATTAATAGACTTAAATATTCAGTAATAAAAGCCAATCCTGATGAACGCATTATTGTTCTGGAAATTGGAAGCTTGAAGAACAATTTATGTACTCTGTATCTGAATTTTTGATTGTATTTATACATAGCAATCAGTACAAAAACGATGATAATAAATATCAACAAATAAACAAAAATATACTCATGTATGTGATTAGAAAAAGCAACCGTTACTTTTGTGATGGTTGGCAAGTCAACTTGCATGTGTTTAAACAAGTCAGAAATATTGGGAACAACATAATACAACCAAAAGATTGTTGCGCCAATAATACTGGTAAACACAAAAGCTGGATAAATCATCGCTCTTTTGGTGTCTCTAGTGATATTGACTATACGGCTCATGTGCTCAGCTGCATCATGTAATGTTCTATCTTGCTGACCAGACTCTTCCCCAATATGCGCTAAATAAATAACTGTTTTGGGTATGGTATCCGAATGTTTATTTAAACTTTCAGCTAGGGTCAGTCCAGAGCGCATCGATTCTAGAAGGTTTTCGGCCAATTCTTGAACTTTAGGTTCTGAATCACCTGTTGTCATCTCTTCCATTGCTGAAAAAATGGGCACACCTGCTTTAAGCATGACTGAAATATTATGAAAAAATTCAGCCAAGGCTGCTTTGTCAATATAGTTTCCTCTGATTCTATTCCAAAAATCATAAATATAGAGAAACCAATTGGGTAATAAAATAAGGCTAAGGACTATGGCCTGCTTTCTTTTTTCAATGTACACCTGAGCAGATCTCTCATTTTCCATCAACAATTTTGAAAAACCCCTTTGTGTTTTGCCCGATTGCAATAATAGTCTGTGGTAATAACACCTCATTCTAATCTAACTCCGAACCAATTATACGCATGTATTCTTCGACTGAGGTCATGCCATTGAGCACGCGATTTTTAGCCATTTGTCTGATAGAAATCAGTCCACTGTTCTCAACCAATTTTGACATTTCTCCTCTTGGAGCATCGTTAGCAATGATATTGGTTAATTCTTTTCCTATCGGCAACATTTCATATATGGGAACTCGACCTAAATAACCACTGCCTCCACAGTTATGGCAACCCTTGCCTCTTTTTAATTCACCAATATCTATGTCATCACTTACTTGTAACCATTCATCTAGCTCAGGTGTATAAGTTTCTTCACAATGAAGACATATTTTTCTTAATAACCGTTGAGAAACAACACCCACTAAACTATCAGCAATAATTTGTGAATGAATTCCTAAGGCTTTTAATCTTGGTATCACACCTATGGCACTGTTCACATGCAATGTGGACAATACTAAATGTCCTGTTTCTGCAGCCGTCATGGCTGCTGTTGCGGTTTCTCTGTCACGAATCTCACCAATTAACATCACATCTGGGTCATGACGAAGAAAATGCGTAATGGCTGTTCCAAATGTATAATTGGCTTTTCGGTTCACTTGGGTTTGGCAAATAACTGGTAATTTATACTCTATTGGATCTTCAATGGTTAAGATATTTTTACCACTTAACCCATGGGCACGAAGACCAGCGTGTAATGTTGTTGTTTTACCACTGCCTGTTGGTCCTGTTAATAAGACGATACCTGCAGGTTGTGAAAACATTTTTTTCATGATCTCTAAATCTTCCTCAAGAAACCCTAATTGACTGAGATCTCTGACCAGCACGCCACCAGGTAACAATCGTAGTACAACATTTTCTCCATATTCGGTTGATAAGGTTGAAACCCGAACATCATAAGGTGTTTCTATAACCGAAGTAGCAAAACTTCCATCTTGAGGCAGTCTTTGTTCAGTAATGTCCATTTTTGCACGCATTTTAATACTTGAAATTAACCGAACGACTGCTTTTGACATCCCAACAATCGGTTGTAAAACTCCGTCTACACGAAAAGAAATATGGGCACTGTTTGCATCGGGTTGAATATGAATATCTGTGGCCCTTTGTTTGACAGCTAAATGTAAAATATAATCCAATAACAAATCTGGATTATGCACTTGATCCATGTCTTTTTTGAGAATCAGTATTTCTTTTTGGACTAAATTTTCAATCGGATAATTACTGAAAAAATAATGAAACTTGATACTACTGGTTACTTTTCCGAAATCAGCCATAATCAGATAAGGCCTTAAACCCGAACGTTTTGTGACAATCTGTGAAACATAAGCCAAATCGGCATTTCCAACTATGACAACTAGCTTATCTCCATTTCTTTTGATGGGTAAAAAATTAGAACGAAGACATAATTCTTGATTAAACATTTCTAAGACATTGGCTTCTGGTTTTTCAATGACATGATTTGAATAATACTCTAGTCCCATTTGATCTGAGAGTATGGGAGCCAATTCATTGTCTGTAATCATCCCTAAACGAACCAATAACTCTCCGAGCTTTTCACCAGTGACTTTTTGCTTTTGTAAAGCATATTTTAATTGCTCTGATGTAATCAATTTTTGGGTAAATAAAAGTGTACCTATGGCCACTTTATTTGCTTGTAAATTGTTTTCACTCAATTTTATATCTTTATCTTCTGCTAGGGATGTCATTTTTTATTGCTCTGAGTCAGTTATTATTGTGTTATTAGCCAGGCTGTAAGTCGGTTTTGAATTAACTTTTTTATTGCTGCTTTTTGTTTTTCTTTTTTCATTGATTTGTTGGACTTCATTACCAATATTCAAACTACTTTCATTTAATTTTTGTAGTTGGTACAAAGTTAATTCGTTTGGAAAACCGCTTGCATTAACGCCAACAGTTTTTTGAAAATTTGCAATGGCAACAATGGTTTTTTCACCCACAACACCATCTACGATAGAACGATAAAAGCCTTCACTTTGCAAGCTTCTTTGTAATTGTAAAACATCCTCAGAATAATAGCCTTTATAAAAAGCACTGAGTGTTAATTGAGGCCGCCATAGTGTTAACCAATGATCTTTACCTGCTTGTGAAAACTTCCATATTTCGTTACTATTATTTGATTTGATTTCAGAACTATTGACCAATATTTTTAAGCCTGATTGATTAAATATTTCATTCTCAAAGGCAAAGAAATCTTGGTTTTCCAAGGCTAACGTGAACTCTTTAGTGAGAGATTCAACACCAAATTGCATTAAAAACATGGATTCAGTCATTTGTTTATCAACTGGTTCTTTACGCAGGCTATTTTCAGATTCGCTTAACATAAAACTTTGTTTAACATTGGCAAGATTAATTAAGTCGATTTCCTGATTTTTATTGTCTGATGCTGTCTCCAAATTATTATGGTTGAATTTTGACATTAAAACATCTTGATAGTGATATCCAAAAAACACAATTGTCACAAGGAAAACAGCAGCTAAAGCATACCCTGCTTTAACAGTTCTTACTTTACGAGTCTTAATCGAAGTTACTGAAACTTCATCATGTGCTTTAGCGATGAGATTTTTATTGATTTTATTAACCTTAAAAGCAGCGACAACATATAAACACCTGTCCATAACTAAATTAACCCTTCTTGGATAGCCATTGGTTAATTTATGCAACAATTTCAAAGCATTTTTTTCTAATGAAATTTGTCCACTTGACCCTGCTCTAGCCAGTCTAAAGTCAATATATTGTTCGAGTTCTTTGGGGTTTAAAGGATTGATATGAAGATTTAATGCTATGCGGCTTTTTAATTGGCGCATGTCATTCCTATCCAAGGTTTCCATAATTTCACTTTGAGCAACCAAAATAATTTGGACCAATTTATTTTGATTGGTTTCTAAATTGGATAGTTGCCTAACAAGCTCCAAACTTTCTAGGCTGAGTTGTTGTGCATCATCAATCACAATGACACAGTTTTTATCTTGACTGTATTGAGTCAACAAAAAACCATTTAACGCCTCTAATTGATCAGATATTTCTTCGCTTTCAATTTGAATATTGAAGTCATTATTAATCGCTTTTAATAACGAACCGCTCTGCAAAAATGTATTTAAAACCAGTGATGTATTTATCTTTTTTAATTCTAATTTTTCTAATAAAAGTCTGCTTAAGGTGGTTTTTCCTAAACCTACTTCACCACTAATCAAAATAAATCCTTTTCTTGCATCAATGCAATGGAGGATATCGTTTATTTTTGAAAACATTTCTTCTGTTGTAAAATAATTATCTGAGTCAGGTACAACAGGAAAGGGATTATATTTTAAACCCAATGCTTGAATATGAGGTAAATTTGAATTATCACTCATTCTGCATGCTCTCCACCCTGTTCAAATAAGTCACTATGTTTTTATTTGTTGGATTTTGTTGTTTGAGACGTGTCAAACGCGAAATGGCTTGTTCTATTTGATTGTTTTTGGCTTCTAAAAGAGCCAAGTTGGTATTGGCTTGAATGTCTTTTGGGTTCTGAAACAAGATTTTCTTGTACATATTAGCAGCCATTTCATCATTGTTTATTTTGGTTGACCAATAGGCATTCATTCTCAGATAAACTAGGCTGTTTTCACCTGAAGATTTAGCCAACTGGGACAATAATTTTTCTACTTCGGGTGTATTTTCACTGTCAATTTGCAATTGCAGAGTGTTAACTAATTGTCTGGTCTGTTTGATTGTAAGTTTTTTATTTTTCTTTGTTTTGACTTTTGGTTTGTTTGCTATCGCTTTTTTTGAGTTTTCTGCTTTGGCTTGGTTCTGCTTTTTAATCAAAGCATTTTGCAATAAAAATTCAGCATCGGTTACATCATCTTTTGTGGTTTTTTTGGGTAAATTTGATTCTACTGTCTTATTTGTACTGGCAAAAGAAGTCAATGCTTGTTTTTCTAATACCTGAATAGGTGGTTGAATAACGACCTTTCTTGTATCATCAGCATGATAAACATCAGCAGTGACTTTTTCTTGATTGACAGGATTTATAGGAGTGTCGGTTACCACTTCATTAGATTTGAATTGCTTCATATCATTAAGTAACATTTCATTCTCTTTTTGATATTTCTCTAACATCAAGTATGCATAAATAATGAGAGCTATACCCATAACAACTATAATTATCATCCACAATTTCTTAGCATCAAAACCATTATTGGATTCGAAACTGTCATAATTAGCATTCAACCCTTCAGTATTTGACTGGTTGTTTTCTAATTTTCTCAAGGAATCGTGGATTAAACTCATAAAATTCTAACTTTTAAAATAATAACCAACTCTCTGCTAGTGGTGCCAACACTTTGTTTTTTAAACATATTTCCAAAAATCGGAATTCTCGAAAGTCCTGGAACCTTATCTCCAGCACTGAAACCATTTTCACTGATTAATCCGCCTAGCAAAACCGTGTCACCATCATTAAGGGACAGGGCAGTCGTAACACCTTTAAAATCAATTTCTGGTAATGTAACGCTAGAGCCACCCACATCAATCAATGCAAGGCTGGCTTTGTTCACTTCAGATTGCATTGGATGAATAGTTAAGTTAATTTTTCCATCAGCTTCAATAAAAGGCAAAACCCCCACAACAATCCCATCAAACACTGAGTCAGTAATAACGTTATTACTGGTAACAGAGCTTCCTCCAACATTGTTTACAATGGATTCAGTCTGTGAAACAAACCGCGTTATGTTACCAACTGAAATCATAGAAGGATGTGAGTTTTTCGCTCTTATAGTTGGATTTGATAGGACTCTAACCGTGCCATATTGATTAAGCAACTTTACTGCCACATTTAATGACCCTTCACTGTAAGCTAAACCGAATGAATTCCCTGATGGAAAACCCGTACTTGTCCCTGGTATAATTATGCCGCTGCCAGGATTTTCAGCTCCAGGTATATTTGTTCCAATACTATCGACTGAAATTCCCCCTGAACCCAAAAAGCCTCCTGCTAAATGATTTCTAACACTGCTCCAATCGACACCGTATTCAAATCCATCACGCAATGATATATCTAATATTTGTGCCTCGATTAAAACTTGGCGACTCATGACTTCTTCATAACTATCAATTATTCTCGATACAGCTGCTATTTGTGATGGACGCGCATTAACGTAAAGGGTTCCTGTGACCCTATTAAGAGAATATTTAGGTTCGTTGTAAATAGGTGTAGCAATCTCTTCGAATTGGTTGTCATTCTTCATGCCACCAACTGATGAACTGCGTCTTGTACTCTGCTCTTTGTTGCCAATTAATCTGTCTAGCATGTCTTCCATTTGAGAGTATGGATCGTTATCATTGGCACTTTTACCGTTTAAAGTAAAGTCAGCTCTTAGGTTGTTGCCGCCACCGCCGCCACCGCCACCGCCGCCGCCGCCGCCGCCACCACCGCCGCCGCCGCCACCGCCACCGCCGGAATTACCTGCGCCAAACACGTCTCCACCTGAACTGAAGTCAATTGTGGCAATATCCTGTAAAAAATTGACATGAAACAATCTTTCTTCAAAGGGTTTTATTAACAGAATATTGCCATTAATTTCGCCATGTAAATCTAACATATCCATTAATTTGCTAAATGCCAGACTGGCAGATACATCTTCCAAATGTAAACTTATTTTTCGCTCCAAATGTGATAAATTGGGTGACATGAGTAAATTCATGCCTGCTTGTTTTGCAAGCGCTTGTAATACATATTGAGAATCAGTATCATCAGCATTGATTGTCACATTGACAGATTCTAATGGATCAAACTCAGGAACTACTGGTGCGAGTTCTTTTTCTTGTTGAGCGACTTTTTCTATCCGATCAATTATGGCTTGTTGCTCTCTGAATAACTTCTCTGATTCTATCGCAGCACGGTTTGTAATCAATGCCATAGATTCTTGATTAACTTCTTCTATGCCTTGTACATTTTCATAACTTGGTTTATTAGTTGCACACGAGGATATTAATACTGATGAAGATATTAATAACAATTTAGTTAAATTTGCACCCATTTTATTCATACTTACTCTCTTTTTATAATTAGTTTACAGTATTAAGTCTTCCTATCAAAGACTGAAAATTCATGACGATGACTACATCGTCATATTGGTTATTTTTTGCTTTACGAGGAGATGAAAAACAATTTGTCCCCGTTCCATTGAGATTTAAATTTGCATTAACACCATCAAAAACATTGCCATTATTATCTGTGTCTTCAATTCCTGCTGATACCAAAATATAAGCATGATTTTCACTAATAATGGTGCCGCAATTTTCATTGGTAGCTGTTCCAGTGGTGTAAATATAATTCGAACTTTGTGTGGCATTGTTCGCATTAGCTAGCGCCTTAATGAAGTCAAAGTTATTTTGATAATATTGACTTTCTAAGACAATGTCTCCAGTTCTCTCTTGAACCACAGCTAAGTCAGAATCATTCAATAATGTTGCATTAGAGTTCCTATAGACACCATAGATAATATTCCTTTTCTGCAGGTCTGTTTGAGTATTTGCCATTTGATTCATTCCCAATGTTTTATATGGAACTGCTCCTGTATGGTTACTGACACCATTACCGCATGTAACGCTTGTATTGCCTTCATAACCATCACCATTGGTATCAGCACAAGGCAAGCGGTTGTTTTTTAATGCAAATGAAACAAGTGCTTGATCTATACTTTCTAACTGCGCATTGATTTTTACAAAATCAGAAACATTGACCGTGTCTCTGTAAAAAGTTTGCACACTGCCAATAATCAAACCAATAATCAATAACACAATGGTTAATTCGATTAGTGTAAAACCCTGATTTTTGATTATATTCGTGTTCATTATTCAATTATTCACTGGCTGGAATATCAAAATTGATTTGTACAATGAGTTTTTTTCTTAACTCATGAATTTTATCTAGGGTTTCTTGGTTCATTTGTCTCACACCATTTTCATCCAGATAATAAATATCTTTGGTCATTGCTGCCATTTCTTTAGAAATTTCTAAATTATATTTTGCTCTTTGAATGTCTTCATACAAATTCTCCATAGCGCCATCTTTTGCTGGAGGTTTTCGGTCTAAAATTTCGCCCATAGTGACATAATTTGTTCCCAAATTATTTAAAACGGATGTGCGATCAATTGCATCCGATCTGGATGTTTTTGTCCTCTGATTTTTATTATCTTGGCCACCTTGATTAAAGCTATTTGTTAAACTGATGGGTTCATTATTATTTGATGATTTATCGACAATATCCAAAGGTTTAACTATATTAATATCCGATGAAAGAACGTTTTGATTTTCATTAATTAATGGCGCTTCATCACCAGTAAAATACTGAGAAGCAATAACAACGATTACTATCAACAATATAACTAATATGGCGGTCATTTTATTCATTTTATTCAAAACCTTTAATTGATTAAATTTTATAATTGAGAAACATTGGCTACATTAACTTTGATATCGCATTTAATTCCTTGTTTTTGAACTTGTACTTTGTTCGGTTCTATTTTCAAAACTTTAAATTTATTGGCCATCGTTTGACCAACACGAACAAACTTATCTGCTATAACAGCGTATTCTTCATTTTCTGATACAAAAGACATGGATACAGTTAAGTTTCTTGCTTGCCTACAAATTGAGGCTGCAATTCTTCTTTGCTTTTCAGCATCTGTAGGTATTGTAATTAAAGGTCTTTTTTCCTCATTTTCAACCGGCGAATAAGCCAAAGAAACACTGTTTTGATTAATGATTGGCTCTTTTGAAAGGGCTTTAACAACATTTTTCATAACATCCAAAGAAGCAAAGTTTTCTGGCTTGATTTCTATGTCTTTAATTAATTGCCTAGATTCATAGGCATTATTGGAAGACACAAAAAATCTGTTTGTATACTTATTGTATATCATCCAACTGGCTATAGCTGAAACAACAGCTAAGAGGATTAAGGTCACTCCAGTATATTTACTTATCATTATAATCAACCTTTAAGGTAATTCTAAAATCATTGTTATTACCCAATTCAATCGAAGTATCTGATTGCATTGTGTAACCTCTTTCCAAGAGCTTTGTACTCATATTTTCTAAATCTTTCATCGCCAACTTTAGTGACTTTTCAATCACACCTTCAAGTAAAACCGTAGCAGGTATACTGCGTGAGTCAAGCGAAATTCCTGTTATTTGGACATCATCTGGTAAGGCTTGACCAATATCATCAACCAATTGCTTAGGGTTTGGAATAGATTGAATGCCTTTTAAATCATATAACCATTGACTAGTGGTTTTTGCATTTTGATTGGTAGCGAATTGTTTATTAGTTATCGATAGCTCATTCTCTATGCTTCTGAGTTCAGAGGTCAACTGCGCTTTATTTGACTGTGCCAACTGATTTTTTATGTCTTTTATTTCAGCATTCCAATTCCACCATAACATGCACAAATAGCCAATAACTGCAACAAATACCACTGCAACCAAAGGCAATATCTTCTCACTGACATATAACATTTGACTGGTATTATCATTGGCTGCATCCTTTGCAGAGATGTCTTCAAAAAATCCACTGATTGAAGTTTTAACACTTTTATTTTCAAATTGAATATCAGTTTGAGAGGTTTTAATAACTTCTACATTAGTGAGTTTATTTAATTTATTGGATAAATCATCATCTGATTCGATAAAGCTCATCCAAGATATCACTTCTATTTTATTGTCTTCCAAGTTATGAGAGTTTAGCTCTTCAGCTAATGTTTCAAGTGTCTGATTAACGTCATCTTCATCAGTACTAAAAGCAGTTAAGCGAGAAATTTGTTTGATTTTTTTATCTTTAACAATGATTAAATCGAATTCACGGTTATGCTGAAAAACCAATGCTTTGTTTTTTATTTTATCTTTAACTGCCTCTTTGCATAACACTGAGAGCAGAGGCACCAATAAACAATGGTCTTTTTGTTTATTGACCATCTCAAAATACTCAGTGTAGGTATCAGCAGGAATAGCGGTAAAAATAACCGTTGCTGTATCTCCAACCTTCCTTGTTTCATGGATGATTATCTTACTTGGTCCATCTAGTAATCCAATGTCTCGCAGTCTTTTTTCAACCAATGCACCTGCATGTTCAATTGGCCCTGTGACCATTTCCAAACCAAATACAGCATCTTGAAAATCAGATATAACTATATTTGATCCAGTCAATGTTTCAGGTTTTGTCATCTTTTGCAGTTTTGATCCCTGCATCAAATACCATTGATTATCTAAATTTATTATTGGTAACGATTGATTCATGAGTATCAGCCTTTATTGTTTTATTTTTGTAAAGAACACACCGTCCATTGTCAACTGGACTTCATTAGCATCTCCCTGTCTAAATTTGTACAAGTCATCCCCAGATTGTACAGTTTGTATTTCAAACATATTTGTTTTGAAAAAGGACCTTTGATCTCTTCCTACTCCTTCTAAAAAACCTGATGCTTCTGTTCTATTTATTTGTCTTCTATTAATGGCAACTTTCCTTTCAATCCAAAAATCCTCCCCTAATTCGGATTGATTTGAATCATCCATTAATTGCTTTAACTGACTGTGATAATCTTTCCAGCTATCAATGCGATTTTTAAGAATGGCTAAATCACTGGACTGTTTTTTAACTGATGACAATTCTGCTTGAAGCGTTTTTAAATAACGCCAGTCATGTACCAATTTATAAACCAATATTGGCAATGCAATAATCAACAGCCCAGTCAGAACAAAGATAAACAATCTCTTTGAATGTGATGAACCAGATTGGTATGAATCAGTTTTCATTACTTTCGTATTCTCTAGAGAATCGAGTTGTTTATCTTGACTCATATTACTGATCCATTATCCAGTGCGCTGTGACAAGAAATACTCTGTCTTCATCTTGATTGTCGCCTGCTCCATCAAAAGTAGCATTGGCATCGTCTTCTTGAAAAGTGTTGTTAGCACCCCATTCGACACCTGGCGCTTGATTTGATGTGCTGTCATTACTCAAATCATTTTGTTGACGGAATCGGCCTTCAATTGAATCTGGTTTGCCATCAACCATTTGATCGATTGCACGGGCTAAATCAGGTGTTAAACCTCTGATTACCATGACATTACCTGCTCCACTGACTTCTTCATCAGCGTTCCATTGGAAACATACTTGTAATTCAGCAGGATTACCATTGCTGTCTTGGTAAAGATAGCGGTCTTCTTGCCCTTCTGAACGACCGGGAGGCATACGCACACCAATTCTATCCATTAAATCATGTAGGTTTTGAGCGGACAATTGTGCATCACCGTCTCCGACTTCATCTTGAGAATAGCCTTGACCATTACAAATTTTACTGCCTGTATTAGTATAATTTCCAGGGATTCCAGCTTGAGCAGGGTTGTTGTCTCCTTCAACTAAGTTGCCATCAACCATATACAATGGCGCAGTTTGATCATCACCAATCACTACACCTGTGCGCAGATAATATGCATCGTAAGCACTTTTCCATTGATCTAAAAACTTTTGCTTTACTTTGGCATATTCTGCATCGCGTTGTAAATCTTTACCTATTGATACAGCGCCCATTATCAAACCAATAATGACTAATACAATGGCCATTTCAATTAATGTAAAACCTGTTTGTTTTTTGTTTGTGTTTAAATTTTTCATGATACCCCTCTTATTGATTCATTTTGTAGTTTGCCACTACTGTAATGATTTGATCTTCATCTAAATTTCTACCAGTTCCACCACCAGCTCCATCACCAAATCTGTCTTGATTGGTTTCTGCCCATGGCACGCCTGGACCACCTGCTGTTCCATTATCAACACCTTCTCTTCTGAACATGCCTTCTTGTGCATCTGGTTTGCCATCAATCATCTGATCTAAGGCTCTGGCTAAATCTGGTGTCAAACCAGCTATTACCATCATATTACCTGAACCTGCCGGTTCTTCTGGATTGTTCCATTGAAAACACACTTGAACTTCTTGAGGATTTCCGTTTGAATCTAAATAGACATATCGATCCTCAGACCCTTCAGCACGACCTGGAGGCATTCTGATACCTAAATCGTCGAAATATGTGTGTAAATTAGTGTTAGCAGCACGTAACATTGATGGAGCTTGCTGTCCTTGACATATCGCATTAACACTACCTTGCAATCCAGCCATATTGCCACCTGATGCAACTGCAGATCCTGCAATAAAATCAAAACCGTTAACCATTATTTGTGGTCTGGTTTCATCATCACCTAGAACAACACCTGCACGCTGGTAGTATGCGTTATAAGCCGATGCCCACTGATCGACAAATTTTTGTTTGACTTTAGCATATTCTGCGTCTCTTTGTAAATCTCTACCAATTGACACAGCACCCAATATCAGTCCAATTATGACTAACACAATTGCCATTTCAACCAATGTAAAACCCGATTGCTTTGACAATTTCACTCTTTTCTCATTCATGACTTAACCTCATAGTTTTGGAAATTTTTAATTTCAGACCCCAAGAAATTTAAATACATTAATATAACTTGGGTATTGGTTACTAATATATAGGATTTCTTGAATGAAAGTTATTAAATTTGATTCAAAAGTTTGTCTTTTTTGTTCAAATAAGGCCAAAAACACTATTTTTGAAGTTATTTACCGTTAAATATTTTTGTGATGGTCATCACATATTTGAAATTTAATGAAAAGTGTAAAAAATTGTCACAGGATATCAATATGAATTTTTTGAAACAGTATATGGGCATAAAACTGCGGGTGACTTAATAATCTAGACTGCTTGATCCATCTTTCCAGTATTCAAGTCAAGCACAGAAAAAACTGTCATAAATTTTTTAAGTTTTTAATATCACTAATTAAATCTTCAACGTCTTGTTTTTTTGTATTGTGTGAAAAGACTAAACGTATGACATCAGTAGTTCCTGGCCATACATGAAATTCATAGCCTTTCTTTTTTAAATGATCAATTTCTTTTTCATCTAACCTTAAAAAAGCCTCATTGGCTTGAACAGGATACAAAAAATGGTGCTTGTTTTTTATTTCCGTATAAAAATTTAATGCCAGTTGATTGGCATGTGCTGCAAGCTCTAACCACAGATCATCTTTTAAATAAGCCAATAACTGTGCAGATATGTATCGCATTTTACTGATCAAATGCCCTGCTCTTTTTCTTCTTCTTAATATTTCCTTGCCTACATGGGGATTAAAAACAACCAAAACTTCTGCAATCATAGCGCCATTTTTGGTGGCTCCAAATGATAATAAATCAACACCGTTTTTCCATGTCATTTGTGCTATTGAATCTCCAGTTGCCTCTACTGCATTGGCAATTCTAGAACCATCCATGTGCATGAATAAATTATACTTTTTCTTCACTTGATGAAACTGTTTAATTTCTTCAAGTGAGTATATCGTGCCAGATTCTGTACTTTGTGTCAGACTAAAAGCTGATGGCAAACACTCGTGTTCACCGTGAGCACCTAATCCCGATAACATATTATCTAAATCACTAGCATTCATTTTACCATCAACGCCTTTAAGACCAATTAATTTTGCTCCATCAGCAAAAAATTCAGGAGCGCCACATTCGTCCACATTTAAGTGTGAATCTTGGTAACAAAACATTGAACCATAAGGCGGTGTTGATAATGCAGTGGCTAATGCATTGGCCGCAGTTCCAGTCGTAAGTGGAATAATATCACACCAGCAGCCAAACAATTGTTGCATTTCTTCCTTCAATTTTAATGTATAAACATCATATCCATAAGATTCCTGAAAGCCTGTGTTTGCCTCTACCATAGCTTGCATTATTTTCACATTAACAGGAGATTCATTGTCACTTCTAAAATTCATAAGTTTAATACATTAAAAGAATGACTGACTATAATACATTTACGATTTGACCGCCATGATTTTCAAATCGTGCCATTCATTTTTTTTATTCATCAGATTTATACAAGGTCTCTATTTTAATTATTAAAAATTTATTGTCTAAATAGTTTTAAAACAATTGAAAAATCCCCAATTGTCCACAGTTAGTCATTAACAACAATTTCATATAGACAACAGGAGAATGTAATGCAAATTCAAGTCAATACCGATCACCATGTTAAAGGCGGAGATTTATTAAAAAAGTATGTTGATGGCCTCTTAAATGATTCTTTAAATAGTTTTAAAGATGAAGTGACCCGGATAGAAGTTCACATATCTGATG
>JBGCFT010000260.1:0-5992 GCA_045107085.1 Marinicellaceae bacterium
GTGCCTGCGCCGACATGCAATGTCACAAAGGCTGTATTAATGCCTTTGTTTTTAATGTCTTGTAATAATTGTTCGTCAAAATGCAATCCGGCTGTTGGAGCGGCCACAGCACCTTTTTCTTTGGCATAAACGGTTTGATATCGGTCTTTGTCATCCAACTCATCTTCACGTTGAATATAAGGAGGCAAGGGCATGTGCCCATGTGTGTCCATTAACTCTGTTAAACTACAATCATGGGTTTCGACTAAATAAAACATGCCTTTTTTGGCGGTGGGTTTGACAACAAAAAAAACAAAAAAAATAGGCAGTCCTAATTTTGGGGTTTTGCTGGATTTCAAAAACGCAATGGCGCTGTTATCATCGAGCAACCTTTCTATAAATACTTCCACCTTGCCACCAGTGGCTTTTTTACCCAGCAATCTGGCTGGTATAACTTTGGTGTTGTTAAAAACCAATAAATCATCCTTATTCAAAAATTGAATGATGTCAGGAAATTTTAAATCTTGAGTCTCACCTGTTCTCTTATCTAATGACAATAAACGACTATTGGTTCTGTTTTTAGTCGGATGTTGAGCTATGAGTTCTTTTGGTAACTCGAAATTAAAGTCTGATTTGTTCATACTTATTTTTTAACAACAGGAAACCAAATTTCATCAACCACTCTTTTGTCATCCATGAGGTAGATAAGGTTGATTTTGATACTATCACCAACAGTAAAGTCAATGATAGGATGCATTAACATGATATGCAGACCCAGAGGTTTAAATAATAATTTTTCATTGTTTTTAATAATTAATTCAGGTTGATGCACCATTCGAGCAATGCCATCAGTAATCACTGTTTTGTGAATCTCAGTCATGTTGAAAGCTGGGCTATAAGCATCAATTAATTTAATGTCTTTGCCAGTCGTATTAGAGATTTCTGCATAAGCCGCTTGCATCATCGCATTGGGAGGTGCTGCCCTTAACCATTGATCATTGACCGATGGCAGATTGGATTGTGAATAAACTGAGTTTGATATCAGGATGAGTAGAAATAATTGACATAAGTTTTTAATTTTTAAATTTAGTTTCATGATAAAATATTTTTAATAAACCCTATTATGTATCTGATACGATATATAGAGGTGATTTAATTCTAAACAAGGTAAGATGATGAAAAATTTATTAAAAACTACGGTATTTATGATTATGGCAAGTTCACAAGTTCAAGCCGATGATTCGGCGGATTCGGCAATTACAGTTTATTCAACCGCTGCTGCAGGAAGCATCAGTCCAGAACAGTTTCAAAACCCCAATTCTCATGTGCCGGGTTATGCCATGATTAAACAAGACAGGATGATTTCAATAGAAAAAGGTCAGTTCGAATTGAAATTTGATAATGTGACCAGTCAAATCGATCCAACTACAGTTTCATTTTCAACCCCTAATAACCCAGGTATTGCCACAGTGCTAGATCAAAACTATCAATTTGACATAGTTAGTGCTCAAAAATTATTAGAAAAATACGTTGGAGAACAAGTGGTTGTAGAACATACTTCAGGAGGTTCTAGCAAAACGGTTAGGGGTCAATTGTTAGGAACGAACGGTGGCATAATCGTTCAAGAAACCGATGGTTCAGTCATTACTTTGAGATCATATGATAGTGTGGCTTTTCCCTCATTGCCTGGTGGTTTGTTAACAAAACCGACTTTGTTGTGGTTACTTAATGGTAAAAAAGATGCGGATGAATTGGCCCGAGTGACTTATCAAACCAAAGGCATGACTTGGTGGGCGGATTATAATCTTACATTAAAAGAAGAGGGCGATAAATGCCACATGGATTTATCTTCATGGGTCAGCCTACTCAATCAAGCAGGAACCACTTTCGATAAAACCAAATTAAAATTGATTGCAGGAGATGTCCACAGAGCCACTCCAAACCAACAACCTGTTCGCAGAACACTTAAATCACAAAACATGAGTATGATGGCTGAGGGCAGTGGATTTGAAGAAAAATCATTGTTTGAATACCATTTGTATACCTTACCAAGACGTGTTGACTTGCCCAACAACTCAACCAAGCAAATTGAATTATTTCCTGCTGCCAATAGTGTAGAGTGTTCTAAAGATTTAGTCTTTAACGGCTCTCAAATCTTTAATCATCAATACTACAATCCAATTTCTGATAGAAATTATATGCGCAATGCTAAACCCAAAGTAAAAGCTTATTTAAGTTTTAAAAACTCTAAGGACAAAGGTCTAGGCATGCCATTACCAGCTGGTCGTATCCGTGTGAGTCAACTGGATGATGCCGATAATTCTTTGGAGTTTATAGGTGAAGACCTTATCGATCACACGCCTAGAAATGAGAACATTAGCATAGAGTTAGGTAATTCTTTTGATGTGGTAGGTGAACGCAAACAAACCAATATTGTTGTGGGAAAAAATGAAATCACAGAAACCTTCGAAATTAAAATTCGCAATCAAAAAGACAGTTCAACAAAAGTGAAAGTGGTAGAACCATTATACAGATGGAGCAATTGGAAAATCACAGAAACATCAGATGACTATGTTAAACAAAATTCAAGCACGATTGAATATAATGTAAAACTGAAACCAGAAGAAGAAAAAGTCATGACTTATACTGTTCATTATTGGTGGAAGTAATTATGAGAGACATTTGCTTGATTCGTGTATCAAGATAAAAAGTTATATAGTATTCTACTTATCTTTATAAAATTAATTCTTGAGATTAAAAGAACATTTTTATTCTCAAGAGTTAACCATTTATTAACAGTTATTTATGCTATTATTGAGCTTCTTTTGACTATACGGATACTTCTTGAAACTGCTAATTAACCTGTTATTAATTTTAAGCTTTAATAGTGCTTCTGCACAAAATTACATTTTATCTCCAGAAATGCCAGAATTTTCTACTGGAAATGCTTCTACTCCTGTTTCCAATGAAACATTTTATTTGTGGAGCAGAGATTCTGGATGTTATACCAATGATTATGAAGTTAACCCCAGAACTCAAGTAGAGATTGTGAATGATGAAATAAGTGTGTTTTTCCAAGCTGGTTTAGGCGGCAATACCATTTGTGTGAGTCCACCACCACCGATATACTTACAAAGGGTTACATTTGATGGTCTTGATGTTGGCAATTATACTCTGAATATTTACGATTTACCTTATGGAGATGAGTTTCCTCCAGTTTCTGTTAATTACCCTAATTATTTTGTAACACGTTTACAGTTTGACGTTATTGGAGGCATTGCTAATCCTGTTGTGGTGGATTCTACAACCAATATTGGATTAGCCATTTTAGTATTGTTAACGCTGATGACTGGATTACATTTTAACAGAAGAAGGAAATTTCTTAATAAATTGAATTAAATTTTTAAGTAGCAATGGCCATGCCAATAGAGTAACTCAAATTTTGTGATGGTCTATAAATATGTTTTTTGTTTTTTAGAATAGATATATAATGCCTTTTAATAAATCTTTTTCCGGAAAATGAACACATGAACCCTATTGAATTAATCCAAATATTGCCAAAAGCTGAATTACATTTACACATCGAAGGCTCGTTTGAACCAGAGCTCATGTTTGAAATTGCCAAACGTAATAACATTAAACTGGCCCATGACTCAGTTAAAGCCTTAAAAGCCACGTATGATTTTGATAATTTACAAGAGTTTTTAGATATCTATTATCAAGGCGTCAATGTTTTACAAACCGAGCAAGATTTTTATGATTTAACCTGGGCCTATTTAGAAAGGGCAAAAGCTGATAATGTGGTTCACACTGAAATAATGTTCGATCCACAATCTCATACTGAACGTGGTATTGCCTTTGAAGTGGCTCTAAATGGCATAAATAGAGCTTTAACAGATGCAGAAACTCAATTAGGTATTACTTCTTATTTAATCCTCAGTTTATTAAGGCATTTGAGTGAAGAAGAATGTTTAGCAACCTTAGAAGAGGCGATTCCTTACATTGATAAATTTGATGCCATTGGCTTAGACTCTTCTGAGTTGGGTCATCCACCAGAAAAATTTATTAATTTATACAAAAAAGCCGATGAATTAAAATTATTAAAAGTCGCTCATGCAGGCGAAGAAGGACCAGCAGAATATGTTTGGAGTGCGATAGATAAACTAAATATTGATCGCATTGATCACGGTAACCGTTGTTTAGATGACGATAAATTGGTGGATTATATCGTTGAAAAAGATTTAACGCTGACTGTTTGTCCGCTTTCAAATTTGAAGTTGTGTGTGGTTGATGACTTAAAAAAGCATCCCATAAAAACCATGTTAAACAAAGGCTTGAATGCCACAGTTAATTCAGATGATCCTGCGTATTTTGGTGGCTATGTGAATGATAATTTTATCGCTGTGACTGAAGCACTAGATTTGTCACAAGATGACATTGTTCAATTAGTGAAAAATTCATTTACCGGTAGTTTTCTGCCAAAATCACATGTTCAAGAGCATTTAAATCAAATTGATAGGATTATTACTTAGTAAAAACATTACTTGTGCTTTTTTTGCGCATCACTAATTTTGGCAGTTTAGTGGTGCCATTGAAAAGTAAACTAAATAAAACACCACCAATGAGCCCATAAACAAAAGCCCATATATTTAAAGGTATTCCTGGTTGAAAAGTCCCAAGAGTGCCTTTGGCAATGTTATACCTGAGGTTTGTGCTCAAAAACATGACTTTTTTAAACAGCCCATCTGTTTCAAGGATTTTAATCTCATCATTGAGAACAAAGACATCTTGTTGTGTTTCACTGATGCTTTCACCAGTTTGTTGAATGGCAGGATCTTGTGAGTTTTTAAAATTATCAATTAATAAATTGATGTTACCTTCATAATTATTTTCTGCAATTTCTTGGTATTGTTCTAATTGTTGAATTTTTGACTCAGCATAACCACCAATTCTTTGCGTGTATTGATCGATAAAATGCGGCAATTGCAAAAAGACAATGACGCCAATGGCGAAGCAAATTTTATCCAGTAATTGTTTTACAATCATCATAACTAATATTATGACAAATCATAATCTGAAATAACAGACAATTTTTCATGGACCAGTTTTTCAGCTAAATTCATGTCTAACTCTTCAATACTTTCGATGCCTTCACTCAATTGATCAAGCATATCAAATTGAATTTGACCTCTAGATTGAGCAGTTGCATAAGGAATATGATGAAACATCACCATAGAATACCTTGGAATAAACTGTTTTGGGAATTTTTTCTCTAACTCAAAAGCGATGGCTTTTTTAAGATGAAATTTAGGGTCACGAACTGAATCACGCATTTCGATATAGTTGTCCAATGCCATATCGGCAATTGCGTTGGCATTATGAACTCTGACATCTGTATAAACCGACATCACTTTTTCCCAGTCATCATTGTGTTTATCTAACAATCTATTTAATTCAAAACAATCTTCAAAACCACAATTCATGCCTTGACCATGAAAAGGTACAATCGCATGTGCGGCATCACCAAAGATTAAGGCGTTTTTGTATGTCCATTGTTTACAACGAACAGTGCCTAAGATGCCAGTAGGATTTTCGAAAAATTCATTGGCAATGTTTGGGATTAAATCCATCACATCTTTAAATTGATGGGTGAAAAATTCGTTGACTGCTGTTTCTGATGTTAATGATTCAAAAGAGGGGTTGCCTTCATTAGGCATAAATAACGTCACAGTAAATGATCCGTCCAAATTTGGTAGAGCAATCAACATGTATTCACCACGCGGCCAGATGTGTAATGAATGTTTGTCAATTTTAAAGCGATTAGAGCCGACTTCATTAGCTTCTATCGTGAGTTCTTTATAACTGTGGCTCAATAACTCACTGGACATACCTTTAACACCTTGCTTTTCAAAGGACTGACGAACTCGTGATCCTGCGCCATCATTGCCCAATAAAATATCATAAGACACAATGTGTGTGTTTTCTTTTTCATCAATGATGGTCAGTGTATTAT
>JBGCFT010000261.1:0-8593 GCA_045107085.1 Marinicellaceae bacterium
AATTTATCCTCTTCCTTAACCATAAATGCCAGAGATCAAGACATATGGTTGGGTGAGGTTGTTGGTCCATTTGATATTCGATTAAACAGCGATGGTGAAACTCGACTAATGGGAAAAATAGGACAAGGACTTGAAAGCTTAAACGGATCAATTTTTAGCCCAACTGGTCTTGTAACGGATTCCACTGGAACGACAGTTTTCGATATACCTGATGGAGGCATAAATAGCGCTAATATTCAAATTAATGGGGATTTAATATTAAACGATGATATTTTACTTGCAGACAACACATCCTTTTTAGGTTCTTATAGAAGTAATAGGCCTATTACTTTTAATGGGACCTTAAATACCCATTCTTCTGTTGGATTCAAATGGCTATTCTTTAATTATTTAAGTAGTTCTGGAGTTCAGTTTAATAAAAATGTAGGCGAGGAAAAAATAATAAAAGGAATAGAAATCATCAATAGTGGTGTCGCAACAATAAATTTGAATTTGTCTAAATTTATTACTGATAGTACGATATCATTGCCTACAAAAGTAGTATTAAATTCTCCAACAAAAACGGTGCTTATAGAAAACACCACAATATTCAATAAAAAAATCGGACTTGGTACAACTTATTTAAGAACAGCTTCAGGAGTCAGTCCAAATAAGTTGATAGTTAAATCGGCAGCAGGTCAAGTAAGTATACGCGGGCCTGTAGGAAATAATAATCAACCCTTATTAAGTCTAAGCATGATTTCACCTACAAATGTTGTGCTTGGTGGTTCATCAATTACAACCACGTTAAGTCAAGATTATACTGGCGATATTAAATTAGCCAAAAATGTTGTTTTAAATTCTCCCAAAATTGCTATCCAAAATAATGTTGATACAGCTGAATTTGATTTAACCATAAATACCACAAACAGAAATGGAGCGACTAAAATTGAGGGTGTTATAAGTGGGTCTGGTGATTTAATTAAAAATGGAATTGGATATTTAGATTTTAATTCAATCAACACATTAACTGGAAATGTTGTGCTTAATGGTGGACGGTTAAATAATACAGTTAAATCGGATTCAATTTTTCCAAATGCTCACCAACTCTCTATAGCATCAGGAGCCACAGCAAATGTAGGAAACGTGATTTCAGATTATTATATTCTGGATACCAATCAATCAATTGTTGGAAACGGGCTTTTAGCCGCTAATTTATTCGCTAATAGTGGCTCTACTGTTTCACCGGGTTTGAACGGTGGATTGGATCCAGGAAAGTTATCACTAGATAAAATCAACATGGCTTCCGGGTCAACATTTTCTATTGATATAAATGGGACTACTGTTAACTCAGAATATGACCAGTTGGTTTTAACTGAAGGCGGATCATTAGGAGGTGCGACTTTAGATTTAACATTGGGATTTAATCCTATGATCGGTGATACATTTAAAATTGTAACATCAGACTCATCACTATCAGACAACTTTGCAGGACTTCCAGAAGGGGCTGAAATTATTTCTGGAAACTACATATTTAATATCAGTTATGCTAACGGTTCAGGCAGTGATGTAGAGTTAACTGTTGTCGATTTTTTAATCATACATGTTGATGCTAATGCAGCTCAAGGTGGCGATGGAGCAAGCTGGGATAGGGCCTTTAATAATTTACAAGATGCACTTGCCATAGCTGGCCAAAACTCTGAAATTTGGGTCGCTGATGGGACCTATTATCCAGATGAGGGTGGTGGCCAAGTTGATAATGATAGAATAGCAGCTTTTACCTTGGTAGATGGCGTATCTGTTTACGGTGGATTCAACGGAACAGAAACAGAGTTAAATCAACGCGACCCAGAAACCAACATCACTGTATTATCTGGTGATATAACTCAAGATGATGATAATTCAGATGGCAATAATATTTTAGAGGACAGGTTAGATGCTAATGGATTAAATAGTTATCACATTGTTAATGGTTCAGACGTTGATACTTCAACAGTTTTTAGTGGATTTATAGTGACAGCCGGACAAGCTGATGGCGTAATTGGGTCTCAAGAGAGATTTGGCGCTGGTATGTATTGTGGCAATAACTTCACGGGTCCAAGTATAAGCATGAGCACTTTTATTGGACATTTCGCTGCCTATGATGGAGCGGCGACTTATGGGTGCTCTCAAGATGTAGTTGATTCTGATTTCATTAATAATTACGCTAGAAATGGTGGAGCAATATTAATTAGAGGAGGGAATTATGAAAATGTTTTATTTCAGGGCAATACAGTCTATGGCTCAGGTGGCGCTATCTCAAAAAATGCCAGTCCATTAACTATTATTAATTCACAATTTATAGCGAATCAGGCATTCGGTAATGGAGGCGCTATAAGCTCTGCTAATGGCGTCACATTAGAAAATGTTTTATTCAGCGGCAATAAATCAAATAGCTCAGGCGGTGCAATCAATCAAAATGGTTCAAATTCAGACTTAACCAACGTCACCATGACAGGCAACCTTGCTGTTGGTTCAGGCGGCGCAATTAATATTAATAATGCGACTTTGAACGTACGCAATTCAATTATTTGGAATAATCACGATAACACAACAGATACCACGGCTTCATCCAGTATCAATCTGTCTTCAACGACATTCACCCAAACCAATAGCATGGTGCAAAACTTTGGAACAAGTGGTGTTGGTAATTTAGATGTTGATCCGCTATTTATCACCAACACAGATCCAACAACTGCACCTACGGCATTAGGTAATGCCAGATTACAGTATCCATCCATGTCAATTGATACGGGTGACAACAGTTTTGTCACTTCGGGTTCAATGGATTTAGACAATACAGATAGAATATTTAATGGCATTGTTGATATGGGCGCTTATGAATCCAGCAGTAACAATACAGTATCCGTTAGCGTTACTGGATTGGGTGCAGGCTCATTGGTTTTACAAAATAAGGGAGACGATAACCTTACTTTTACCACCAATGGTACTCAAGTCTTTATGACACCTGTTACTTTGACTGATAATTATCTCGTCACAGTATATTCTCAACCGACATCTCCTAGTCAAGAATGTGTCGTCGCAAATCCTACCGGAACCATAAATGGCTTGGATGTAACAGTTAGCGTTAACTGTACAACCAATCAATATAAAGTCGGAATCAATGTTTCGGGTTTGGTTGATGGCGTAACATTGTCTCTTTTGAATAACGCAGAGTCACTAGATGTCACAAGCAATGGATCAATTAACTTTGCTACAGCTATCACTGATGGCGAAGGTTATGATGTGTCTGTTGTGACTAATCCAACCAGCCCAAATCAAGAATGCTTAATGACTTCAAACAATGCATCAGGTAGTCTAAACGGTATGGATGTGGTCATTGATATTGAGTGTACAACCCTTCAATATAATGTTGGCGTTGATGTGTCAGGCTTAGCAGATGGCGTAATTTTAAGCTTATTGAATAATGGTGATGCATTAGATGTGACTTCTGATGGTCAATTCAATTTCTCTAGTTCTTTAGATGATGTCTCAGCTTATGCAGTCTCTATTACTTCACAACCAACAAGCCCAAATCAAGAGTGTTTAATCACTTCAGTAAATCAATCAGGTAATCTAGCAGGCAGCGATGTTGTTGTTGAAATTGAATGCACAACCCTTCAATACAATATTGGAGTTGATGTCTCAGGCTTAGCGGATGGTGTGACTTTTAGTTTGTTGAATAATAGTGAAGCTCTCGATGTGATTTCTAATGGCCAGTTTAACTTCAGCACCGCTTTAGATGATGTCTCAACTTATGCGGTTTCAATTACTTCACAACCAACGAGCCCAAATCAAGAATGTTTAATCACTTCAAATAATGCAATCGGTGATTTAAATGGTATGGATGTGGTTGTTGGAATTGAATGCACAACCCTTCAATACAATGTTGGCGTTGATGTTTCTGGATTAGCTGATGGTGTGACTTTGAGTTTTTTAAACAATGCCGAAGCACTCGGTGTGATTTCTAATGGCCAGTTTAACTTTGCCACACCTTTGGATGATGTCTCAACTTATGCGGTTTCAATTACTTCACAACCAACGAGCCCAAATCAAGAATGTTTAATTACTTCAGCAAACCAATCAGGTAATCTAGCAGGCAGCAATGTTGTTGTTGAAATTGAATGTACCACGCTTCAATATAATGTTGGAGTTGATGTGTCAGGCTTAGCCGATGGAGTGACTCTAAGCTTATTGAATAATAATGAAGCATTAGATGTGACTTCTAATGGTCAGTTCAATTTCTCTAGTTCTTTAGATGATCTCTCAACTTATGCTGTCTCTATTACTTCACAACCAACTAGCCCAAATCAAGAGTGTTTAATTATTTCAGATAATGCTAATGGGAGTATTAATGGGCTAGATATCGTTGTTGATATTGAATGTACTACTTTAAAATACACTGTTGGTATAAATGTTTCAGGCTTAGCTGATGATGTGACTTTAATAGTGATGAATAATTCTGAATCGCTTAATATCACAAGTAATGGTCGAACTAACTTTGTTACGGCGATAACTGATGGTGATGCTTATGATGTATCTGTTCTCACTAATCCAACTAATCCTAATCAAGAATGTTTAATTATATCTAATAATGCCATGGGTAATTTAAATGGTATGGATTTAATCGTTGATATTGAATGCACTACCTTAAAATATAATGTTGGAGTAGAAGTATCAGGTTTGGCTGAAGATGTGACTTTAAGCTTATTGAATAATAGTGAAGCATTGGATGTGACTTCTGATGGTCAATTCAATTTCTCAACGGCATTAGATGATGATACAACTTATGCCGTATCGATTACTTCGCAACCAACCAGTCCGAATCAAGAATGTTTAATCACTTCAACAAATGCAGCAGGTGATTTATCAGGCAGTGATGTCATTGTCACTATTGAATGTTCAATCCTTCAATACAATGTTGGAGTTGATGTGTCAGGTTTAGCAGATGGTGTCACATTAACATTGATGAACAATTCTGAATCACTTGATGTGACAGCAGATGGATTAACAAACTTTGCTTCAGCGTTAAATGACAGCAGTGATTATTCAGTTTCGATTGAGACCAATCCAAAAATCCCAAATCAAGAATGTTTAATGACATCAGGTAATGCGACTGGAATGTTAAACGGTTCGGATGTGATTGTTAAAATAGAATGCACAACGCTTCAATACAACATAAGAGTTGATGTATCTGGACTAGCAGATGGTGTATCATTAAAATTACAAAACAACCAAGAAATCTTAGATGTTACAAGTAATGGTATTATGAATTTTGACACAGCATTAGATGATGCCAGTGCTTATGCGGTTTCAATTACATCTCAACCAACAAGTCCCAATCAAGAATGTTTAATCACCTCGGCAAATGCCAGTGGTAACCTTGCTGGAAGTGATGAAATAATTACGATTGAATGCACAATAGTTCAATACACTATCGGAGTTAATGTTTCAGGATTAACTGAAGATAATACTGTTGAATTAGATAACAATGGTGAAAGTTTAATCGTTATTGCAGATGGTCAATTTAACTTCCCAACGGCTTTAGATGATGTTGCAAATTATAATGTGATTGTGACTTCACAACCAACAATGCCAAACCAAATGTGTACAGTTGAATCAGGAATAGGCACATTACAAGGTCATGATGTTATTTTATCTGTCACGTGTTCAACTGATCAATATTTTATTGGTGGAATCGCTTCAGGTTTAGCCAATGGAAATACTGTCAGTTTATCATTGGGTTCAGAAGATTTAAATGTGAGCAACAATGATGCATTTATCTTCTTTAACCCATTAGCTGATGAATCCAATTATAGTGTTTTAATAAGCAACCAACCCACGGTTCCCAATCAAACTTGTGATTTAGTTAATCCATCAGGAATAATAGCTGGTGATGATGTTGACGATATTCAAGTCAATTGCACAACAAATCAATATACCATTGGCGGATTTGTCACTGGATTGCATTCTGGGAATAATTTAGTGATCCAGAATAATGATGGTGACGATCTAATAATTTCATATGATGGTGATTTCGACTTTGCTTCTGCTATTGAAGACTTAGAATCCTATGATGTTAGTATTCTTAATCAACCAACTAATCCAATTCAGGCTTGTGAATTAAGCAGCAACACAGGAAATGTAGCTGGTGAAGACGTTATTATCGTTATAATCACTTGTGAATTTGGTGATGATTTAATCTTTAAAGGTGGCTTTGACTCATTTTAATCAGCAAAAATATAAACACTTTCAAAATTATTTTGATAATGAAATATATCCTGAGTCTTGGATGAATTGTTGGACTTCTTTTGATAATAGAAAATCGTGAAAATCTTTGGCTTTGTTATTAAGCAATATCATTGACTGACTGAGTTTGTTGTCTTGGAATATTTGAATACAACCTTTGCTTTCTTTTTTGAGCATTGGTAGTGCTACAAATCCAGCTTGGGCCAAATTTTCTTGTGTATATAAGTAAGTTTGAGCGACGCTGGAAGTTCTGATGATTTTTTGTATTTCGATGTTGTTATTTTTCAGTATCTCAAAAGCCACTTTCCCATAAGGTGCAGTTTTAGGGTTAGCAATTGCCAGTGTCTTTACATCTTTTAATTGTGCTAAACAATGATTGTTGTCTTTAGCTTTGGGAATCCATAGTGCCAATTGTCCAATGGCATAAATATTAACTGATTGAGTAGAACCTAGTCTTTGTTGAATGATACTGGGTTTTTCATTATCAGCAGAAAGAAATAAATCAAAGGGGGCGTTATTGATTATTTGCGAGGATAAAACTCCTGAAGAGGCTGCAATGACATTGATATGCAGTGAGTCTATTATATGTTCTTTGTATAACGGTATGATTTGTTTGAGTGTCGTTTCAAAATTGCTAGCTACAGCAATATTGATAGTGGCTTTCTGTTGAGAACATGACAATAATAAAAAGCCACACAGTGAACAAATGATGAACCGTTTTATTATATATTTATCCATTCACGATTACCGTCACCGTAAACCATGAAGAAAGGATTAAGTAAGGAATCTTTGGTATTATATTTGAGGGATTCGTTGTCTAATGTGACGACTCGACCACCTGCTTGTTCGACAATGCACTGAGCAGCAGCTGTATCCCATTCCGAAGTTAAACCCAGCCTGGGGTAAAGGTCAGCAACTCCCTCTGCGACCAAGCAAAACTTTAATGAACTGCCCATAGCTGTCATTTCATGATCACCCAGTTTGTCCAAATAGTTTTTAACATCTTCTGAAATATGTGAACGAGAACCTACCACAACGGGTATGTTGCGTGCAGGTTTGTGACATACAATTTTTTGTCTTTCACCATCAATCATTTTAAAAGCGCCATAACCTTTTGCAGCAGCATAGGCAATTTTTTTCACAGGCACATAAACAACTGAAAGTGTTGGTTGACCGCTTTCAATTAAAGCAATATTAACTGTGAACTCGCCATTTTTTTTAATAAACTCTTTGGTACCATCTAATGGATCAACTAACCAATATTTTTGCCATGTTGAACGCTCACTATAGGAAATTTTAGCCGATTCTTCAGAGAGAATAGGAACGTCTGGTGTGAGGGTTTGTAAATCTTTTACAATAACATTATGTGCGGCCAAATCTGCTTTAGTTAATGGAGAGTCATCAGACTTCATTTCAACACCAAAATCTGCAGAGTCATATATTTCGAGAATAGCTTCACCTGCTTTTATAGCAGTTTTTTCAATATTTTTGAGTAGGTTAATCATATTATTATTTTAAAATTTTTAATGCTTTTTTGTAAGTTTCAGGATTGCCAGCGAGAATACTACTGGTTTCTAAATTAATTTGTTTGCCTGCTAAATCTGTCATTATGCCGCCAGCTTCTTTAACAAGAACACTCAATGCTGCTATGTCTAGTATGTTAAGGTCAGATTCAATAATAAGCTCGAGTTTTCCAGCAGCCAATAGGTGGTAATGATAAAAATCTCCATACCCTCGGGTTTTATGACACAAGGACATGACTTGTCTCAATTTTTCCCATTGCTTTTTGTCTTGAGCAAATGTTTTTAAGTTGCCTGTAGAATAACAACTGTCTTCAGGGTTAGTGAAATGACTAATTGTGACTTGTTTCCCATCTATAAATGCTCCCAAGTTTTTTGCAGCCCATGCAGTTTCATTAAAAAGTGGAGCATGCGATACACCCATAATAATTTCGCCTTTGTGCATTAAAGCAATTTGAGTTGAAAAGAAATGGTATTCACGAACGAAACTTTTGGTCCCATCAATGGGGTCAACTAACCACAAAAAATCAGAATCTGTATTGGATTGGCCTGTTTCTTCACCATAAAAACCAAAATCAGGATATTGTGCTGCTAACACTTGTTTGATTACTTGTTCGCATTCTAAATCAGCTTGAGTGACAGGTGTTAAATCTTCTTTGATATTTATATCTGGCGAACATTTGTAGTAGTGTTTGATAATTTGCTCTGCTGATTTTACTGCCCGTTTTGCAGTCAGTATACAGCTGTTTAAAAAGCTTTCATCAATAACCGTTTCAGTCGTCATTTGTTCTGCCATATATGTCTTC
>JBGCFT010000262.1:0-11465 GCA_045107085.1 Marinicellaceae bacterium
GAAAAAGGTGAGTTTGGCCAAGCTAAATCAAATTCTTGGTATTGCGGGCCAGCACAACCATTAACCGCATTGTTTTGCCATGAGGTACAGGCTGAAATATCAGTAATTCCATCTGGCACCAAACCGAAGGTTGCATTAGTAATATCACGACAAGGTAATATTATGTCATTTAAAACTTGGGGCGATAAGTTTCCCGGAGTACCTGCTGGAACATCCATACAAACACCATCATCTGAAGGATCATTAGCGGTTAAATCACCATCGGGCGTAACCAATCCTGGTGCCACACCTACACGATTACAAAAACTTCCATTAATAGCATCTTCATTATTAAAATCAGCGCCACTTGTTGCATCAACACCTCGATAAAACCATGCTCCTACATCGTATCTTGTTGGTGTTTGTTTGGCAAATGTCACCTCTAAGTCAATTTGCATATAATCTGTTGGAGAGGTACAACCATCATCTACATTTAAAGTTCTGATGGATGTAATGGTAAAATCATTGGCAGTACATGAATTACTGCCCGCTTGATCTAAGCAATAACCCACCTGTGAGGCATCATTATATGAATCAGTCAACATTTGTGTTGGTTTAGGTAATGGGCTTGGAGTGGAAAATTGTGCGTGTGAAAATAAACTGATGTGTGCCAAAATCACACTAAGTATAACAACAATCTTGGATTTATTCTGCTCAATGCCTTTTAAATAATTCATTACTAATCCTATCAAACAATATTTTAATTACCTGAGAGAATATCACATTTAGTGTATCATGTATTATGAGAACAGCTTAATATGTTATTTTTTTTACATTATTTGACAATTGTTTACGTGAAAAGCATTTACGCAACACTTAAGTGACAATTAAAAGATGTTTTAATTTAATAAAAGGATAATTTGTAAAATACCGTTATAAAGTGGATTCAGCAAGAATGTATTTATGAATAAACCAAATAATTACTGTGTGTTTTTTAAGCAACCACGTATTTTCAAAATTGCATTATGCAAATTTTCCATTGATGTTGCAAAAGATAACCTCACATGACCTGGAGCGCCAAAAGGTGTGCCTGGAACCATTGCTACTTCTGCATTTTCTAGTAACCATGTTGATAATTCAACATCATCATTAACACCATCTATATTGGCAATAACACCTTCAACATTAGGAAAAGCGTAAAAAGCTCCTTCACCCTCTATACAACTAAAACCTGGTAACTTATTGAGCGCATCAACCAACCAATCATGGCGTTCTTTGAAAGCTTTCTTCATCGGTAAAAGACAGTCTTGAGGACCATTTAATGCAGCAACTGCTGCAGCTTGTGAAATAGAACATGGGTTGGATGTAGATTGTGATTGTATTTTGCGCATGGCTTTTATCACATCTTCAGGCCCAGCAGCATAGCCAATGCGCCAACCAGTCATGGCATAGGCTTTTGAAACACCGTTTATAAAAACAGTCTGCTCAATGAGTTCGGGAAATAAAACGCCCAAATTAGTCATTTTCTCTTCGCCCCAATAAATATGCTCATAAATATCATCAGTTGCAATCAGTACATGTGGATATTTAATTAATACTTCGCCTAAAGCCTGTAATTCTGATTTTCTATAGGCTTTACCAGTTGGGTTACTTGGCGTATTAAAGATCAACATTCTTGTTTTGTCTGTAATGGCGGCTTCTAGCTGTTGTGGAGAAATTTTAAAGTCTTGCTCTTGTGCAGTATTTACAATGACTGATTTCCCACCTGCCAATAAAGTCATATCTGGATACGAAACCCAATAAGGAGCAGGAATAATCACTTCATCTCCAGGATTAATTACGGCGCCCAATAAATTTGAAATACTGTGTTTTGCACCACAAGACACCAAAATCTGATTGGCATTAAAATTTAATTGATTTTCTCTCAATAATTTATCGATGATAGCCTGTTTTAAAGCAGGTGTTCCATCCACTGCTGTGTATTTAGTTTGGCCACTTTTTATGGCTTCATAAGCTGCTTGCTTAATGTGGTCAGGTGTATCAAAATCAGGTTCACCAGCACCCAAACCTATCACATCTTTGCCAGCTCTTCGTAATTCCGCAGCTTTCATAGAAACAGCAATGGTGGCAGATGGCTTTACTTTTTTTATCAAATCAGAAACAAAATCAGTCATAACAAAATTCCTAAAAAATAGAGTTTAATATATAATGTGTATCTTACTCTAGCCATATATGAAAACAAGTAAATCATATAAATATTCTCACTGTCAAACCAAAAGTTAATACCAATCAAGTTATCTTAAATATAATACTTGAGTTCACATTAATATAATTTATTCAAAACTATTGGCAAAAATTGGGTCATTTTTTTCTAATTCAATATTAACAATTATTGGTATGGCATTATCTGATGGTACATTTGTAGACACCCCTAACATCACATCACAGTCGCCTAATATTGCGGCACTGGCACAAGGAATATCAAGAAACACTTCATTGATGTAACTATTATTAGTATCGGTTGACAAATAATAGTCTCCATTATTCAAGCTTAATGAAAAGCCACCATTATCTGAAGTTGAAGTTGTACCACTGTGGAAGCCAGAGCTGTTCCAATAATCAATGATAATATTTTGCAATGGTTCGCCCGTGTGGAAATCGGTAACATAACCACTTATTCCTCTTAATAGGCCAACCTCAATATTAATCTCCTCTGCAACTCCATCTATCCTGCTTATTTCAAAGGGCATTAATGAGTCATCACATGAAGCGATATCAAACCAACTTCCACATGAACTATTCGGAAAACCTGTGGTTGCAAAATCAGAGCCTGATCTTGGTTCTGCAATAGCGAAATACGAACCTGGCTTCAAATAATCTACATAATGACTGAATTCATTATAGGAGTTAGTATCATCGTAAACCCTGTTCAGGTTAGAATCGTATACACTAAACTTCGAACTAATCCTATGACCTGAAACTGCATCTACTAAACTTAATTTGAGTTTTGGCCTAGGAGTTAAATATATATTGAGTGTATTAATTGTGTTACTTGCGACCATAAACTCTTGGCCCTGATCAAGATTACAATCAATACCTATACCATCCAAACAATCAATACCGTTATAAAGTTGTGCGATGTAATAGCTTTGGTTAAAATACTCATCATATATAAACGCCCTGTAGGATCCGCTGTTTCCAATGTTAATAGTAAACTCGCTATCCTCATTTTGCTGAGTGTACTCTTGACCTTGTGTCTGCCCTACTTTATATAAAACCACTCTAGGGTTATTAACCGAGATATTTGAGACTGCATCTTTTACAACAACTTTAACTTGACCATATTGATGAATAGTAAAAGCATTAAAGTGCGTATTGTTGCCATTTGTTACAAATATTGAATCAGAAAGAGCAATGCATTCATCTAAATCATCTGGACACTCATATCCTGGATATGCGGACAATAAATTTTGAGACCCAGGGTTTCCTATGATTTTATATTCACCTTCTTTTAAAGGTTGTTGATATAATATACCAACATCGGAACCATAGGTATCAACACGACTATATGAATCACCTACTACTTTATAAATGTTAATAGAGACTGGAATATTTTCACCAAATACATTCTCTATTCCTGACCCAGAAACTGTTCCTCGTTTAATCATTTGTATATCATAATTATCTAAATAACTATTGGCATTTAATGTAATAGGTGTTAAAGCCAATGAACCACAGTCACTTTCATCACAAGCGATATCACCAAAATATGTTGTTGCATTCCATTCCAAACCATTTGAATTATCATTGGCTTGGACTCTTAAATAATAATCTCCAATAGGTATGGCATCGAATGAATACTCTCCATTTATATCAGTTGTTTCAGACAATGAATCATATAGTGGATTTATTTCTTCTGAGAGACTCACTCGTCTACCGGAAACAGGGTTATTATTTTCGTCAGTTACCACTCCAGACAGTGATGCTAACGGTGATAAATCAAAATTAATTGTCACCGATGAATTCAATTGTGGTGTAATGAAATCACCTTGAGTTAAATCACATGTTGAATCTATACAATTAATACCATTGTATACTTGGCTGAAATAACCATGCTTTGATAGTTTAAAATATTTATTTCCAAGATTGCTGATTGGGATATTTTCTTGATTATAGATATTGGTTTGATAGTAATCAGAAAAATCTTCTTCGTATATACGCAAAAAAGCATTATTATCAGGCGATGCCGTCACATTAACAGAGAAATATTCATCCAGATTCATAGTTAATATTTGTTCAGAATTTTCACTAATATGCACCAATGTACCAGTGGTGGCATCACAGATACTAAAACAATTATTACCCCCATAAACTTTTGGAACAAATATGTGCTTGTAATTTTGATTGAAATTAGATTGATAATGAAAATAATAATCACCTTCAGGTAAAGTTATCACTTCTGAAAAATAAAATACCCCTTTGTTATTTCCTGATTCATCAACAACATAAATGAATCCTTCATATACAGGATTAGGTGAATTTGAAATTAAATCAACCGAAACACTACCATTTCCACTCAATTGAAAATCAATATCTAAATGACTGTCATCTAAACTAATTGGCGTAAATTCGTCACCTCGGCAAAGATAATCTATACACTGAATATCATCATAACTTTCAGCAAAAAAAGTATTATCAAGGCTTCTTGCATAGAGTTGGTAAGTACCAGCTGGAATGTCATCAATATGATAATTACCTTCACTATTTGTATAACTATAGGCTGGTTCATTTGAAAATTCATCTCTGATTTTAACAAGAACGCTCTCTATTGGATCATTGTTGTAATCAACAATGGTACCAGAAATTGAACTTTTACTTTTTAATTGAAAATCGATACCATTAGCATCTGTTAAATTATTGATAACCACGGGTGTAGCTACATTAAAGTTACAGTCGAATTGTGTCAGGCAGTTTACGCCATTAAAAATCTGAGGCACATACGAATCATCTGCTGCCACCAAATAATAGCTACCATTGCCTAATTGTTCTACACTGTATTCTCCCAATTCATTACTGGATACAGAATAGGACTGTTCAACCAATTGATTATCTACTGCATAATATACAAATAATTCAACTCCTTGTATAGGTTGATTGTTGGTATCTGTTATCACTCCCTTTATATCTGCACCAGTTACCATTGCCAATTCGATATTTTCTGTATTAATCAAACCATGATTTACAACAGTTCCTGATACATAATCACAACTGGAAACTCTAGCACTCAAGCAAGAATGATTTTGGTGTTTTGTTGCCAAATAATTATTGTAATTCTTTTCAGCAATAATAGAATAATTGCCAATTGGAACAGGCAAGCTCCAACTAGAGGAGCTTTGTGTATTCGTTGAAATCTGAACTTGACCTGATTCATCAATTATAAATATTGTTGCATAACTTAAACCTTGGTTTGTACTGCCATTAATTACATTGCCTGAAATCATTGAGTTTTTCTTTAGTAAAAAGTCTATATCCTCTAAGTTTTGGTTATATTCTACAGCAATAAGTTCGCCAGAATTCAAGTCACAAACTTGATTACATATTACATCTCCATAAAGTTGCAATTGATATAAGCTGTGTTCAATTATAAGGTAATAACTGCCTTCAATTGGAGCAGCTATTTGATATTGACCTAGATCATTACTTGAACTTTGCGTGATATAGTTCCCAAAACTATCGTATAATTTTACTGTTGCGTACCTAACAAAAAATCCGTTGTCGCTATCAACTAACTGTCCTGATATCACAGGATTTGACATGGAATATATGTTTACATTTTCACGCACTTCACTTTCAGCCAAATCTACTAATGTCAAATCAGATATTTGACAACCAAAACCCAATCCAGATGGACATGGCTTGTTTGGATAGGCCGTATGAATATAACCATTATTTGAATTGCCACTATTAATTAATGCATATTGACCAGCAGCAACATTATTAAACAAAAACCTACCAGAATTATCTGTAAAACTTAAGTTGATATTATTTCCACTTGAATCATATAAATATACCGGTGAATTAATAATAATCTCATTAGTATTTGCACCTCTTACAATCCCTCTGATAATTCCATTTTCAGTTCCATTTACAGTTTTTGTTTTTAGAGCATTTACAACATTATCTTCTGTACCTAATAAGTTATCAATAGCCAAAGATAAACGGCTTAATTCGTTACTGTTATGATGATTTTTTGGATGTGCTTTTTGCTGAGCTAGAGCGGCTTTGTATTCTTTTAATTGCCTGAGATAGTAAGTGCCAATTTTATCCTTGCCAAATTTATCTTTGATGTTTTCTATTTCTGAAATTTGTTGTTGAATACTTGTGAATAATGTATCCTTCTGTGATAATTCACTGGCAGTTGATGATGCAGTAAACACAAGTAAAGCCAGTAATAATTTCATAATATAATGGTCAAGTTTTAAAGTCATAGATTATACATTTAGTTTATAAAAATTTAAAGATTTGTATTTCATCATGCTATATATTCATTCAATCTAGACAATAAAAATGTTATGGAAATCGTTCAATTAAAAGTTAATAAAAACCAAAAAAAATTCAATATTCACAGCCCATTTGAACCTGCTGGAGATCAACCTAATGCCATCAAAAAACTCTCTGAAGGCTTTGATGCTGGTTTAAAATCACAAACTTTGTTGGGAGTAACAGGTTCTGGTAAAACTTTTACCATTGCCAATGTGATACAAAATATTCAAAAACCAACCATGGTCATGGTGCATAATAAAACCTTAGCAGGCCAGTTATACAATGAATTTAAAGAATTCTTTCCAGACAATGCTGTGGAATATTTCGTCTCTTATTACGATTACTATCAGCCAGAGGCTTATGTAGCTGCATCGGATACTTTTATTGAAAAAGATTCATCAATCAATGAATACATAGAACAAATGAGACTATCAGCCACCAAAGCTTTGATGGAAAGGCGTGATGTGATTATTGTTGCCACAGTTTCAGCCATTTATGGTTTGGGAGATCCGCAATCCTATCTCAATATGGTCATCCCATTAAAAATAGGACAAGTGATAGAACAACGAACACTGTTACATCAATTGGCAGAATTACAATTTACTCGCAATGATTATGAATTAAAACGTGGTACATTCCGCGTGCATGGTGAAGTCATTGATGTCTTTCCAGCTGAATCTGAAAAACTCGCTACACGTATTGAATTATTTGATAATGAAATTGAACACTTAAGTTACTTTGATCCACTAACAGGCAAAAGAAGCACCAGTGAATTTGAACTGACCATATTTCCCACCAAACATTTTGTGACGCCAAGAGACCGCATGATTCATGCTACTGGAACCATCAGAGAAGAGTTGGTTGAACGCTTAAAAGTACTCAATGAAGAGAACCGATTAGTTGAAGCCCAACGACTCCAGCAACGCACCAATTATGATTTAGAAATGATGCGAGAATTGGGTTATTGTTCGGGCATTGAAAACTATTCAAGACACTTTACTTTATTACCACCAGGTGCGCCTCCTCCCTGTCTATTTGATTATCTCCCGGATGATGCCTTATTAGTCATGGATGAAAGCCATGTCAGTATTCCACAAATTGGCGGCATGTACAAAGGCGATCGTTCGCGCAAAGAAAACTTGGTCAATTATGGCTTTAGGTTACCATCAGCTTTAGATAATAGACCTTTGAAGTTTGAAGAATGGGAAGAGCGCACTCCACGCATGATATTTGTTTCAGCCACACCTGCAAAATATGAGGCAGACAATGCATCACAAACAATTGAACAGGTAGTCAGACCTACTGGTTTATTAGATCCTGAAATAGAAGTTCGACCTGTTGGTACTCAAGTTGACGATTTATTATCTGAAATTAATATTCGCATAAAACTTCAAGAACGTATTTTGGTAACAACATTAACCAAAAGAATGAGCGAAGATTTAACAGACTACATGAGCGAACACGGCATTAAATGTCGCTATTTACATTCTGAAATTGATACGGTTGAAAGGGCTGAAATTATTCGTGATTTAAGAATGGGCGAGTTTGATGTTCTTATCGGCATAAATTTATTAAGAGAAGGCTTAGATATGCCTGAAGTCTCATTGGTGGCTATATTGGATGCAGATAAACCAGGATTTTTGCGTTCTGATCGTTCATTAGTTCAAACGATTGGCCGAGCCAGTCGTAATGCAAAAGGCAAAGCTATTTTATACGGTGATAAAATCACGCCAGCAATGGACTATGCCATAAATGAAACAAAAAGAAGAAGACAAAAACAAATAGAGTTCAATTTAGAACACGGTATCACTCCAACCACTGTCATCAGAAAAATTCACGACCTCAAAGATGGCTTTGTTGAATCCACTAAAACAGATAATAAGCCCCAATTTAAAGTCGCAGAAGGCCAAGCTGAATACAATATCGATAATCCAAAACAATTAGCAAAACTGATTGTTAAGTTAGAGAAGAAAATGTTTGAACATGCCCACAATATGGAATTCGAAGAAGCTGCCAATTTACGGGATGAAATTGCCCGTATAAAAACCACGCAATTTATTGGTTCAGAATAAATTACTGCTCTCAAATTAGTCCTATATAAAATTAATTGAATGTTATAATGCCACCATGAGTTATCTAGAATCTACCAATAATAGACAAACATCCTCTGCAAAAATGAGGCAAGTAGTTTTAAGAATTGTCGGCATGCTATTGGTGATTTCAAGTCTAATTATGGTTCCACCCATTTTTATTGGCCTCATCTATCAAGATGGTGACATCAAACCTTTCATGTATGGCTCTGCGTTATTGCTGGTTTTAGGTTCTATTTTATTATTTATTTTCCGTAAAGCCAGATCAGATTTAAAATTAAGAACCGGATTTATTGTGGTGGGACTGTCATGGATAATTATTGGCGTCACCAGTGCCATTCCCTTTTTCTATGCTGAATCTTTGAATCTTCCGCTTGCAGATGCTGTTTTTGAAGCTGTGTCGGCTTTAACCACAACAGGCGCAACAATCATCACAAACCTTGATGATTTACCACATTCAATTTTATTCTATCGCCAATTACTCCAATGGCTTGGCGGCATGGGCATTATTGTTTTGGCCATTGCTATCTTACCTATGTTAAGAATTGGTGGTATGCAAATGTTTAAAGCTGAAACTCCTGGGCCAATGAAAGACCAAAAATTAACCCCAAGAATTACAGAAACTGCCAAAACATTGTGGTATTTGTATTTGGGCATTACCGCTATTTGTGCCTTGGCTTATTATATGGCAGGCATGAATTTATTTGATGCTGTCGGTCATGCATTTTCTACTATGGCCACTGGTGGCATGTCTACTCATGATGAGTCTATTGGTTATTTCAATAATTCATTGATTGAATTAATTGCCATGATATTCATGTTAATTGCTGGCATAAACTTTGCTTCACATTTCATCGCATGGCGATCTGCCTCATTGAAAGTCTATTTAAAAGATGCAGAGCTCAAACTGTATTTCAGTTTCGTCATCGCAGCTTTTTTTATTACCTCTATTATCTTGATTTTAAATGACACGTATCCCAGCTTGTATGAATCTATTCGTCATGCTGCTTTCCAAGTGGTTGCCATGGTAACCAATACCGGTTATGCCACTGAAAACATCAGCACTTTACCTTGGATGCTGCCTCTGTTTTTAATGATTTTAGGAACCATTGGAGCTTGTGCTGGCTCAACTTCAGGTGGTATTAAACTCATTCGTCTAATCTTGTTGTATAAATTAAGCATGCGAGAACTTTATCGTTTGATCCATCCTCATGGTAAATTTATCATAAAATTGGATGGAAAAACTGTCAATTATCGGGTTCTTGATTCAGTGTCAGCTTTTATTCTGCAATTTATGTTCTTATTGGCTGTTTTTACCTTGATATTGATGACCTTAGGTGAAGATGTCACTACTTCAGGAACAGCTGCGCTGTCGGCACTGGCAAATCTTGGACCAGCTTTGGGCGATGCCAGCTCTAATTATGCCAGTTTGAATCAGGGCAGTAAGTGGGTTTTATCTTTGGTGATGATTTTTGGTCGCTTAGAAATATTTACAATATTTATTTTATTTATTCCGGCTTATTGGGAAAATTAAATGCATGGGTCAATCTCAAGTGTATCGATCGACCCATTAAACATTGTTATTATTACTGATTGTTTTTTACATGCTTTTCAAACCACTGATGTTGTTCCCATAACAGGTGCAATATAGATTCTTTGGCTCTATATCCATGGCTTTCTTTGGGCAACATCACTAATCTAGCTGTCGCACCTAAACCTTTTAATGCATTAAAATAACGTTCAGATTGTAATGGGTAAGTGCCTGAATTATTATCGGCTTCTCCATGGACTAACAACAAAGGTTGGTTCATTTTATCTGCGTGCATAAAGGGTGACATTTGGTAGTATATTTCTGGCGCATCCCAATAACTGCGTTCTTCAGCCTGAAATCCAAATGGTGTTAATGTACGATTATAAGCGCCACTTCTGGCAACACCAGCTGCAAATATATCGCTGTGACTCAATAAATTTGCTACCATAAATGCTCCATAGGAGTGGCCTGTTACAGCCACTCTATTTCTGTCAATATAACCCAGTTCATCTACAGCATCAATGGCAGCTAATCCATTAGAAACCAATTGATTTCTGAACGAGTCATTGGGCTCTGTTGTTCCTTCGCCCACAATAGGAAAGGCAGCATCATCTAATACGGCATAACCTTGTGTTAACCAATAAATCATTGAACCCCAGTACACATAAGTGAATTCATTTGGATTTTTACTTGATTGTCCTGCACTATTTTTGTCCTTAAACTCTCTGGGATAAGCTGAAACAATCATTGGAAGCTTTTGTTTAGAATCTTTATCATAATCTGCAGGCAAATACAAAGTGGCCGACAATTCAAGGCCATCCGCTCTTTTGTATTTTAAAATCTCTTTGTGAACATTCTCTAAACTCTTAAATGGATTATTAAATGCGGTCAATTGTTGTAACTTATCCTTTTTAATATCTCGAATATAAAAATTTGGAAACTCAGTAGCTGATTGAATTCTGACCAATATTTTTCCATTCTCCAAATCAATAGCATCTCTTAGACTTTCAATTTTATCTGTATATTCAGATTGATAAACCCTTGTTTTTTCAAAAGTAGATAAATCCATTTTATCAACAAATGGAAACTGTCCTTCTTGTGTGTATCCTTCTCCTAACATATAGATATTTCCATCAATAATCTGTAAAACATTTTTGCCTAGCTTATTTTTATGCATCACAGGTTCGCCTGGATCACTGTAAATATCTTGGTAATTGCGTTCTATCATTGTTTTAGATGGCTGGGTTAAATCTGATGGGTTAAAAACACTGCTTCTTGTTGTGCGTGTATTCCACCAGTATTCATTCACAATGGCATGATTT
>JBGCFT010000263.1:0-2728 GCA_045107085.1 Marinicellaceae bacterium
ATTGCCAGATTCTGCAGGATATTTTATTGTCGATTCAATAATTCCTACTGTGCAAATTGATGGAGACACTTACAATCATTTTTATTTAACAGCTTTAGATTCTGCAAAGTCGGTTACTGGCAGAGCAGAGTGGATTGAAGGGATTGGCTCATTAAATTTAATAAATACTCCAGGGGCATACGGAGATGTGAATAATGGGGGAGCGTTGAGTTGTTTTTTTAATAACCAAACGTTACATTATAGCAATTTAGATTCTATAGCTGGTTGTATTCAAGTTTATCCTAATTTAAGTATTGATGAAGGTTTGACGCCGACTGAAAGTGTTAACATTTTTCCAAACCCAGCTAACACTGTTTTGTACTTTGATACATTTGGGCAAGAAATTGATGGAATATCGGTTTTTGATATGTTTGGAAGAGCAATATTATGGTTTTCGGCTGAAGAGAGCTCAATGAATCAAATTGATATTAGCAAATTAACCCCAGGGAGTTTTATTGTTCAATTTATACGAATTAATGGCAGTACTACTGTCCAGAAATTAATTGTTGAATAGATAATAGCTATTTATTTTTATTAACCAACTTTTTAATCATTCCCTTAAAAATAAGGCCATGGAAAGGTAAAACTGAATACCAATATAATCTACCTTTCAGTCCTAAAGGGCGAAATGTTGCTGTTTGAATCAGTTGATTATCAATAGTTTTGAACTCGAGCCATGCTTCGCCTGGCAATTTCATTTCTGCAAACAATAATAGTCTTCCTTCTTTTTTATTTGCGTACAGAACACGCCAAAAATCTAAGGCGTCACCAGCCTGAATGCTGTCCTCATTTGTTCGCCCGCGCCTTAACCCTACGCCTCCTACAAGTTTGTCAATAAATCCTCGTATTCGCCATAAAAAATTGCCGTAGTACCACCCCGTTTTTCCACCTATTCGCCAAATATTATTAATTGTAGCTTCTCGATTTATAATGGCCAATTTTCTTTCGTCAACAAAGCAGCCAAAAGATGGTACTTTTATAAAATCGCTGATATTAAACTCAATTCCACTACTCGAGTATGAATCTTTCCAGCTTGACATTATTTCGTTACTCTCTATTTTAGCAAAAGCTTTTTCAAGAGCTAGTTGGTAACTGATAGGCATTATATTTAGAATGCTGTTGATTCTAGAATCTCTGCAAATGACCTCAATTTTCATGCTTTTTACTAAGCTAGAAGCCAATTGATAAGAGGTTGAAGTCACAAAATATAGCCAATATGATGATAGGCGAGGAGTCATAATTGGAACCGTCCAAATGATTCTTTTCAAACCTCTCATTTTTCCAAACTGCAACAGCATTTCCTTGTAGGTTAAAATATCTGGTCCGCCAATATCAAAATTATCATTAAAAGTACTTTCGTTTAAAAAACTATTTTTGAGAATGGAGATTACATCTGAGACAGCTATTGGTTGGCATTTTGTATTCAGCCATTTAGGCGTAATCATAAAGGGTAATTTTTCTACAAGGTCTCTTATAATTTCAAATGAGGCACTTCCAGAACCAATTATAATACCTGCTCTTAATGCTGTAAAGTGGTAAATTCCTTTGGCCAATTCATCTTCTACTTGTTTTCGGGAACTTAAATGTTTTGATAATTCAGATTCATTGACAATTCCGCTTAAATACAAAACATGCTTAACCTTTGTTTTAGATACGGTTTCTCTAAAGTTTATTGCTGACTTTTGTTCTAGCTCTTCATAGTTACCCGAAGTAGACATGGAATGCACCAAGTAATACGCACCATCTATGTCTGAAGGTATGTTTTTTAAACTTTCTTCATCTAGCAAGTCAACTTGAACAACAGATATAGCCTCTTTGAGAGAGTTTGGCGGATGAAACCTACTTTTTTCGCGAACGCAGCATACAACATGGTGGCCTGCTTCAACTAATACTGGTAAAAGTCTTTTGCCAATATATCCGGTGGCACCCGTAAGTAGAATTTTCATTTTTAAGTAATGTTTATTGTGCCAATCAATTTGCATTAAAAATAGTCAAATTATAGGATACTGAAGTATTTTACATTTTTTATAATATGAATTGACTTGTGAAATTTTTTCCAGTAAGGTTAATTCAAAAGTAGGTGAATGCTATTATTTGCTATAATTAATTGACAATGTATACTTTATAGTATTTTGGCTAGAGAATGTCTACTAGAATTAATACTTGCAACGCACACTTTTTAAGAGTTTAATGGCAATAAAAATGTCGGCTTTAATGTGCAACACCTTTAAATTATTAACCAGCTTCGCAGTAGCTTAACTGCTGCGGACATCAGAATTGTTGAGCTTAGGTATTTCAGACGCTTTTATAACGGCTTATTATAACGGCAATCGAATTTCAATTGCCAGTTCAAATGAAATGCTTCAAAAAGAAGGCAATTCAATTCTATTTAATGCCCAGTAGCTTTGCTTAGTGCTAAATTCTCTCATTTCAGTATTTCGTCGAAGGTTGAGGTCTAAAATCCGTCAATCAACGCACAGTGCTTTTCGCCCCATAAAGTTATTGCATAAAAAAAGCCTTAATCTAATGACTAAGGCTTTTATATTTAATTGTGATCTGTCAGGGGCTCGAACCCTGGACCCTCTCCTTAAAAGGGAGATGCTCTACCAACTGAGCTAACAGATCTCCGTGTTTGCGGGTGCAAATATATGTACTAATTATCTATATCCAAAATATATTTAGAATAAAT
>JBGCFT010000264.1:0-4485 GCA_045107085.1 Marinicellaceae bacterium
TAATTTAATATTGGTAATTATATAAGTACTTATGTAAATGTCAAATGCTGGTTTGATTTGTTGTTTTGAGGTCATTTAGCATTACTGTCTTTATGAATCAGGAACTAAAAAAATAAACTCCAGTTTTTAAAGAAATTAAGATAAAATTTTTTTTTTTTTTTTTGGAAACGTTAATGAGTGATTTAATCTTTGGTATACACGCTGTTGAAATGGCGCTGAAAGCGGGCGAGGTTCGTGAAGTTTGGTTGCAGAAAGATGCGCAGAATAAACGTTTGTTAAACTTATTACAGCAAGTGGAAAAAACCAATGTGGTGCTGAAACGAGTCAGTTTACAAGACTTGGATCGACAATGTAATGAACGCCATCAAGGAGTGGTTGCCAGCATCAATGCGGTTAAGTTGAAATCTGAGAAAGAACTTAAGAAGGCATTACAAGATTGGGATAAGCCGTTGATTTTAGTTTTAGATTGTATCGAAGACCCAAGGAATTTGGGCGCCTGTTTGCGCAGTGCCGACGCCGCTGGAGTCACTGCAGTGGTTTTCAGTAAGGATAAATCAGCTTCAATTACACCGATTACCCACAAAACTGCAGCCGGTGCGGTTGAGCATTTAGAGATATTCCAAGTGACCAACTTAGCACGAGCGATTGACGCCATCAAAGAAGCTGGTGTTTGGGTATATGGCACGGCTTTGGATGAAAACAGTCAAAGTATCTATGAGACTGAATTGACGGGTGCGGTGGCCATTGTTATGGGCAATGAGGGCAAAGGTTTGCGTCATTTGGTTAAACAATCTTGTGATCATTTGATACACCTACCCATGGCTGGAGAGGTACAAAGTCTTAATGTTTCAGTTGCGACTGGTATCGCCTTGTTTGAAGTAGTCAGGCAAAGAGGATTGGCATAATCAAGGATATTTGAATGCTTTGGATTGATGCTTTTTTCAGGTTTTCAGGGGTGGGGTTGCTGTTGTTGTCAATACCAATGGTTCTTATGGTATCAACAAAAAATCGAACCATGTTATTCTTGTTGTTGGCTCAAACCTTCTTGTTGATACATTTATTAGGCTTCACACCTGCGGCTTTTTATCCCCCAGATTTCTTACGTCAACTATTGAGAATGATTGATGTTGGCTTATTAATCTCCATTTGGTTTTTTGTGCTCTCTTTGTTTAAACAAGGTTTTAAAGCTTCAGTAATGCATGTCGGTTTTGGAGTTTTTGTGGTTTCAATCATGTTGGCTGAGCGTTTGGTTCAATTTGGTCATCTCGAGTCTTTACCTACTTGGTGGGCTCATATGGTGAACGCTTCGGCCTTCTTAATCATTTTTCACATGATTTATGTCTCATTGACCGGACACACAGATGATTTAATCGAAGTAAGAAGAAAAACAAGAATAAAAATGATGGCCTTGGTGGCTGTTTCAGCTACCATTATGATTGTTCTAGGTTCAGTGTTATTACCTGAGTTTCAGCCAACCATTAACGCCATCAGTCTATGGCCTGTATTGTTTGCTTTGAGTTTTTGGGTTTTTAATCTAGATTACACTGTTTTTGCATTTGATTCAGTTAGCGAAACAAATCTCGAAAAACTTTCACCAAGAGAAAAACAGTTACATGATGAGCTGATGAGGCTAACTGAAAAAGATAAATTTTATTTACAAAATAACATCACAATCAACTCATTGTCTCAATATATTGGTATTGGCGTTTCAAAATTAAGGACACACATTAATCAACATATGGGGTTTGATAATTTTTCAAGATTTATCAACGAATTACGAATTAATGACATAAAACTTGCATTAAAAGATAGAGAAAATAGTCACATACCAATTTTAACAATTGCTTTGAACCACGGTTTTAATTCTTTACCTCCATTTAATCGAGCCTTTAAGAAAATTGTGGGGCAAACACCCACAGAATTCAGGAAAATCCACACAAAATAAACAATCGTTCAGGTTTTTTTAGAAATCGATCAGATAAATATATCTTTAATTCATAAGCTGAAACCTTTCAAAACATAGTTATGGTCAGCAAATGAATACATTTAAAAAAATCTCTAAATGGGTGCTTATATTTATATTATTGAGTACACCTTTCAGTCTGTTTTATACGTACACAGAAATTAATCGCCTCTGGGGTGAGTACACAGAGCAGGTAGATCATAATCAATTTTATAGACCACAAGCTGATTTGGTGATTCAAAATGTTCAAGTGCTGACTTCAGATGGTTCGCGCATGTTAGCCAATCAGTCTGTAGTAATACAGGATGGTGTTATTGTAAGTATGGGTAAAAATGTCTTGGTGCCAGCTGGTTATAAGGTAATAGATGGAAATGGCCAATACTTGATTCCAGGTATGATCGACTCACATGTGCATTTATGGCAGAGCCCTAATGATTTACTTTTGTACTTGGCTAATGGCATCACACATATTAAAGAAATGAATGGCAGCGAAGAACACCTGCAATGGAAACAAGAAATCCAGCAAGGCCGACCTGGTCCAGATATGTTTGTGGCTTCAAGGCGTCATAACAGTACTGGGTTATTGAGAGGGTGGTTTGATCGTTTAACTGCCAAAATCAACCCAGTCAATGAAGGCGATAATATTGAAGCAGAATTATTGGATTTAATAGCGCAAGGTTTTGATGCGATTAAAGTATATACTTTTTTAAGCAAAGCGCATTTCTTGGCTTTTGATGCAGCTGCTAAACAACATGGCTTTCAGATTTTGGGCCATACGCCAATCACCATGAAGCTGAATGAAATTTGGGGTACAGAATTTCGTGAATTAGGTCATGTTGAAGAATTAGTCAAAGCTTTGAATCGCGAATTTGGGGGGTTTCAAAGTAAAACTGCTGAGGCTTATTTGAAGTACGTCAGGAGTCGCAGTGATGAGATTGTAAAACAATTATTAAAGCATGATGTTGCAGTGCAAACAACACTGACTTTGATGCAAGACTTTGCTCCAATTAGAGAAGATTTAGATGCTGTATTAAGTGGTGTCCAATTGCCTTATGTCAACCCAGGTATAGCTGAATCAACTCACCCATCCATTCGAGCGATGGGTTGGTTACCAGAAGTGAATATTTATCGTTTACCCGATGATTATCCAGATGAATTGAAAGCCGGTAATCAAATGTATTGGGAGACTTACGCAGAAGCGAACCGCATTTTGATACGGGCCATGGCTGAGGGAGGCGTTAAATTACTGGCTGCTACTGATGCCAATGTACCCGTCATGGTGCCGGGCTTTTCATTGCATGAAGAATTGATTTCTTTGCAACAAGTAGGCATGTCTAATTCAGCTGTTTTACAAGCAGCAACCAAAGTACCAGCACAAGCCATGGACATAAAAACAGGTGTTGTGGGTGTTGGGTATCAAGCAGATTTGTTGTTGCTCAGTGCCAACCCATTAGAAAGCATCAGTAACACACAAAAAATTGAAATGGTTATTAACAATGGTCGCGTTTATGATCGCAGCACTTTAGATCAAATATTGGCCGCGGTTAAAGCGGCCAATAATTCGAGTAGAACATCGGATATCAGTCATTATCATTGAGTGATTAATTTTAATAGCAGGTCAAACATTCAATGATATAATGATTGATTATAATAAAAATATTAATAGCTGGAGCACTGTCATGAACAACAAAAACCGCAGAAAATTTCTGAAAAAATCATTGTTTGGTGGTACTGTTGTTATGAGCCCTGCTGTGATGTCAGCGGTGGCAACGCCGCCTGAAACTGAAGGGCCTTTTTATCCAATCACGCCACAGAAAGATAAAGATTTTGATTTAACTCAGATTGATGGAAAAGAAGCTTCCGCATTGGGAGAGGTGGTTACCATCAGAGGTCGTGTGGTAGATACTGAAGGTGCCGTGATTGAAGGTGCCACCGTAGATATTTGGCAAGCCAATGCAGCAGGAAGATACAATCACCCCCATGATCAAAATCCAGCGCCTTTAGATCCTAATTTCCAAGGCTGGGCCATTGTTCAATCGGGTAAAGAAGGGCAGTTCATATTCAAAACCATTGTTCCCGGTGCTTACCCCGTATCCAAAGAATGGACTCGACCACCGCACATACATTTCAAAGTCAGTAAAACAGGTTACGATGAAGTGGTGACTCAGATGTATTTTCCTGATCATGAACTGAATAAAACCGATCGCTTATTACTGAGTAAATCACCGTCTGAACAGAGTATGATGATTGCTGAATCTGCAAAAGAAAATCAACTGACTTATACAGTGGTGATGGCAAAAATTTAAAGCAAGAAAAACTGAATGCCTGTGATCGGCATTCAGTTTTACAAAAGTCAGGTTGCCAAAGCCATTGACCACAAACCGTTAATTTGTGGAAACTTAGGTGCAAATAATTCGAACATCAGTCCAAACAGCCAGCCGCTGACGGCAAACCCAAGTAACTGTAACCCAACCAATGGCAATAAGTTGTTTTCAAAGAATGCGTAAAAGCTGTGATCAACT
>JBGCFT010000265.1:0-16634 GCA_045107085.1 Marinicellaceae bacterium
GTATCAGTTGCTGGCGTTGTACCATCACCAAAAACTCCACCGCTTAACACTGAACTAGCATTAACAAAAGTACCAGGCATTGTGGCCACAATATCAACACTCACCGTGCAGGTTGAACCAGCAGCTACCTCACCGTATTCAAGAATATCACCTGAATAATTAATGACATTTGTACCAGGAGTTGCAGTTAGCAAAGTTCCTCCACAAGTTGTGCTAGCATTAGAAGGATTGGCAACAATAAGTCCAGTAGGCATCGTATCAATGAAACCAACAGGAACATCAACTGTGTTTGCTGAATTATCTACAGTAAAAGTTAAAGTGTTAGGGTTGTTTATCACGTCTGTGTTTCTGTCAAATGACTTAGTAAAGACAGGAGGTTCAATCACTTGCAGAGTCGCTGTCGCTGATCCGCTATTGCCCAAACTTGAAGTCAAATCATCTGTTGTATTGACATGGGTTCCCAATACGGAGGATGTCACTCTCACATTAATGCCACAACTACCGGTTGGTGCAGATCCACCCGAATAACTGATCACTGATGAACCAGGGATTGCAGTTACCGTTCCTCCTTGGCAACCAAGTTGTAGACTTGAAGGGTTAGCAACAACCATTCCTGCTGGTAAGTTATCAGTAAATTCAATGTTAGTTGCTGTTGTAGCGGATAAATTATTAATCGTAAAGAATAAACCTGTACCATTGCCTTGAAAAATAACTGGAGAACCAAAGATCTTGCTAAATTCTAATGGCGGTTCTACAGTTAATGTGTCCGTTGCTGTACCACTGTTACCCAACGAAGAAGTTAAATCACCTGTTAAATTGGCTAAATCACCAGAAGCTGATGCAGTGATGTCCACCGAAACTGAGCATGTAGCGCCATTTGCAACCGAACCACCTGTATAATTAATACTTGAAGAATTAGCCGCTGCGGTTAGGGTTCCACCGGTACAATTTGTCGAAGCATTGGGTGTTGCAGCTACCAACATTCCTGCAGGTAAGTTATCAGTAAAATCTAAAGCCGTTGCTGAAACTGTGCTGGACGAATTATCGATAGTAAAAGTTAATGTGTTCACGTCGTCAATAATTGAAGGATTTGTCCCAAAACTCTTACTAAATATTGGCTGTGGGTTAACAGTTAAAGTATCTGTCGCTGTGCCACTACTACCAGAAGATGAAGTTAAATCATTTGATGTGTTAACTAAACCACCTACAGCATTGGCTTGAATCTCAACTTGAACTATACAAGTCGCTGCTGCTGCGACACTTCCTCCTGTATAGCTTATGACTCCTGACCCACTTGCCGCAGTTAAAGTTCCACCTGTGCATGTAGTAGATGCATTTGCTGGTGTCGCAACAACCATACCTCCAGGAAGGTTATCTGTAAAACCTAAATTGTTTGCAGCTAATGAACTCAAAGAATTATCTATGGAAAACATTAGTGTACTAGATTGACCTACACCAACAGAAGAAGGTGTAAATACTTTTGCAAAAGTCGGTGGTGGCTCAATGACTAAATTAGCCGTTGCTGGAGCACTCGATACCAACAAACCATTATCAGTTAAATCGCTGGTTGTGTTTAAAAATGTACCTGCCGTTGCCGAATTAGGAACGGTAACCTCAACTACAAAACTACAAGAATCATTAATAGCAAGATTGCCGCCGGTAAATGTAAGGTTTGTAATGCCGGTAATGCTTGAGCCTTGTCCACATGGCATTGATGGCAAATCGGTTGCAATTAAACCAGGAATCACAGCATTCAAATCATCACTAAAGTTTAAATTATTAGCCGTGATTGTAGCGCTGGGATTTGTGATGGTAAACGTAAGGTTTGCAGTACCTGTAGCTGTTGTCGGCCCATCAAATGACTTTGTAAATCCAAGTACATTGGTGATAGATAATTCATCACTGGCCATCGCTCCTGTGACCGGAAATCCACTTGCCATTCCTGAAACCGCGCTTGTTGTATTAGTGTATACACCTGCAGCGGCTGTATTTGGTACATTGACACTTACGCTAAATGTACAGCTTGCAGACGGTGCAAGTTGGGCATCAGACAAGGTAATCACTCCTGTTCCGCTTAATGTAGATCCTGATCCACAAACGTCATTTTGAGGTAATCCAGTAGCGATCATACCGCTCAAAACAGCATCTAAATCATCAGTAAAAGCAATACTCGAAATCGCATTTGTTGCGCTCAAGTTAGTTACGGTAAATTCCAGTGTCGCCGTTCCTCCGGGCGCCACAGGATCATCGATAAACTGCTTGCTTAATTCAATTAATGTAGAACTAACTTCTAACGTGCCGATAGCTGGATCAATTGTTACAGCCCCACCTTGATCAGCTGATAAAGCACTGGTGATATTGACATATGCTCCATCTGCAGCTGCAGCTGGAACTAATACACCCACTTCAATTGTACATGATTGTCCAGATAAAACTGAACCTCCTACATAAATAAGAAAGGTTGTACCTGATAGAGCGCCCCCACACGTATCTAAAGAAGCTGGCCCCGTTGCTGTCAAACCTGCTAAATTTGCAGCAAGATTATCAGTGAAAAGTGAAATAGTAGCGTCATCAGTTGGATGAATATTTTCAATGGTAAATCTCAATGTTGTTGTGTCACCTGCTATAACAGGATTATTGATAAACTCTTTGGTAAAATTTAAACCTGCTACTTTTAGCTCATCGCTTGCAGCAGCAGATGTTGCAGGCACTGCACCTATTACTGCGGAAACAGTACTAGTCGTACTTGGATATGACCCTGGTATTACGCCTGCTGGTACAAGTAAATCAACACTGATGATACAACTTTCACCTGGCGCTAAATTTGCACCTTGAATTTCCAACAATGTATCGCCACTAAATCCACTAAGCGTACCTGTTCCATCATCACCACCAGGGCCATCCGGATCACAAGCATTGGTAATTGGCAATCCAGTAGCAACGAGTCCTGCTAATGTCGTACTCAAGTTATGGTTAAATAATATGCCATTGGCATTGGCATTGGCATTTCCTGAATAAGTTAACTCATAGTCCATCCTAACTGTCGCGCCAGGCGCGACTGGATCGTCAAAAAATGACAAAGATAAGGAAGGCGCTGCAATCACAGATAAAGTGTCAGATGCTGTTCCACCGATTCGGGTCGCCCCATCAACTGTTGCCGAAATATTTCCAGTTGTATTTGTATAAACCCCTAAAGGCATGTCTGTCGGAACTGTGATTGTTACATCAAAAGTACAACTATCTCCCGCCATTCCAGCTGGCGATAAACTTCCGCCTGTCAGAGATAAAGCTTGTCTTTCTGGATCTGGAAATACAAATGATAAATTTCCACCGCAAACAGAAACGGGAATAGATGGAGAAACAATAGATATCGGGAAAGGGAAAAATCCAGTCCCCGGACCTCCATCAGTTAGTTCATCTACAAAAGTTATATCAGTTGCCGAAGAAGTTGTACTGGTATTTGTCACCGTAAACCTCAAAACAACATCATCGCCAGGGTTGACCACTGGATCTGGCACCAAAGTACCTGTCGTTAAAAACTCTTTGGTAATCATAGGCACTGGCTCAACAAACAAGTCATCTCTGGCTTGATTACCAGACACAACTGCCCCATTGACTGTTGCTGAGATGACATTCGTTGTATTGGCATAGGCACCTGGAGTGGCGCTAGCAGGAACAGATAAAGACACACTAATCGTGCAACTACCCTGAGCTGCTAATGTTCCACCTGAAAAACTAACAGTTGTACCACCAACCCCTGAAACACTGCCTCCGCAATCGTTAGCTATCAGACTATCAAAAGTCAAACCAGCTAAGACTGTCGCTAAATTATCGGTAAATTCAACACCTGTAGCAGGAAAGTTCCTATCAAAATTTTGAATATTAAACTCTAAAGTAACATTTGAGCCAGGAGGAACTGGATCATCCTTAAATTCTTTAGAAAATGCCAATCGCGTTGCAGTGGCTTCTAAAGTAGCTACCGCAAAACCAGCATCCGTAAAGCCAGCTAATAATGGCCGAGATTGATTATTAAGCATTCCAACACCAGTGGCAATTACATCAACCGAAACGCTACAAGTAGCTCCACTTGCTAATACTTCGAATCCTCCAAAGTTTAATCCATTTGCATCTAACTTAATCAAGTTTGAGCCAGGCACGGCCGTGACAATTGAATCTTGCAGACCGGCACTAATACAATTTGTGAATGCATTTGCAGGGGAGGCTATCTCCATGCCCACAGGTAATATATCCGTAAAATCTAAATTTCCTACACTTGCAGCATTTAAACTGTTGTCTATTGTGAAGGTTAAGGTGCTTTTTGAACCCAAGGATACTGATGAAGGAGCAAAACTTTTCGTGAAACCGGGTCTAGTGGTTAGGATAACTAAATCATCAGTCGAATTTCCTGAGTTACCAGCACTTGATGTTAAGTCTCCAGATGTATTCGTATGAGTGCCAACAGTTGCAGAAGTCACATTGACCTCAATTGTACAAATAGCTCCAGCACCTAACTTTCCATCTGTGATACTAATTACTGAGCCCCCATCAGGTGCTGACACACCACCCGTATCAAAAATACAGTCACTGAAAACATTGACTGGATTAGATAATGTGATCGCAGCAGGCAATGTATTAGTAAAGCTCAAATCTGTTATTGGATTTGCAGAAGCATTATTAATCAAATAAGTCAATCGAGAACTTGACCCAGGTCCCATTTCATTGGGTGAAAAGACTTGATTAAAAGTGGGTTGTGCCATTGCATTGGCAACAACAAATCCCAAGAAAATTATGATGTATTGTGAATTAAAAAGTGTTCGCTTGAGATTCAGCATGTTTTCCCCCTCTATTTTTTATATTTTGATATTATTTATAATCTGATGATTAACTAGAAATTAACTATGTATTAACAACTACCTTGATTTTACTATTCTATATCAGTTGATTAAAAGATAAAAACATAAACACTATAATAAATAAATAACAGATTAATTTATCACTCAAAAGGCAATTAATGCTGGCAACATTTGAACAAATCATTGACTTAAGCGGATTAAACGGAAATAACTTTTGACATAAAATCTAATCGAAGAGTGATCATTGCTGGAGTCTGAGCTGTTGAGTAAAAGAGTTGAAAATAATCTGATAAATGAGAAAATTGCAATCTAATACACAGTTATTAGCAAATTTTTCAACGGTGAGCAGGTTACTCATGAACTTTTTGTTGTGACCCACGAATCATGTAAAAGTCCTCTGTATTCTTAATGTTACAAATATCTGAGCTCAAATGAATAATTATTATCACAATATCTGTCTTAAATTGGCTGAAATAAGTAAATTTTCACACCACAATTAAAATATTGTGAAATACATCACAAAAATTTGGTTTAATTATAACGGTTATAGGGTATAGTTCTAGGTATGTGTATAATCTGACATATGATATTACACTGAGTGATATTTAATAGACAAACGATTAGGGGAATTCCACATGAAAAAAAATACAAACTTTAAACTGAGTATACTGACTGCTGCTATGTGTTTAGCAACAAGTTTAAATGCTGCAGAAGTAAAACAACAAAACAATACTCTTATTTTTGATGAATTAGAGTCAATCCAGTACCAAGCCAAAATCAAGCTTCCAGATGGCAATCTAAAAACATTCAATGTTAACAATGGAAACTTTAATTTAACAGCTAAAATGCTGGGATTAGATAGCCTACAAAACGGTCTTTATAAATACGAATTGACACCAAAATTTGCAGCTGGAACATTAGCGAAAGATGTTCGAAAGCTTAATGATGCAGATATTACGGCTGAATTTGCAGAAACTTATAAAGATCAAAACACATCAATATCAGGTGTATTTACCATTGTAAACGACAAACTGGCTGATAAAAGCCTTACTGACTCCTCACAAATAATTGCCAACAAAGGCGCATATACACCAATAGATCAAGATGAGCCATTCTCAACAAGAGATCAACAAATTTTGGACGATTTAATAGTTGATGGCAGCGTTTGTGTCGGTCAAGATTGTGTTAATGGCGAAAGCTTTGGATTTGATACAATTCGATTAAAAGAGAATAATCTGCGCATTAAGTTCCAAGATACCAGTAATTCTGCCTCTTTTCCAACAAATGATTGGCAATTAGTAGCTAATGACACAGGAAACGGTGGACAAAATAAATTTTCTATCGAAGACATAGATGGTGGTCGAACGCCATTTACCATAGAAGCATCGGCTCCAAATCACTCACTATATGTTGATGATGGTGGTAGAGTTGGTCTAGGTACGAATACTCCTGTTGTTGAACTTCAAGTAGTAAGCGGTGATTCACCCACTCTAAGATTAGAGCAAGATGGCTCAAGTGGATTTACACCGCAAACTTTTGACATAGTAAGTAATGAAGCAAATTTTTTCATCAGAGACGTAACAAATGGAAGTCAATTACCATTTAGGATTATACCAGGAGCTGATACAGATTCTTTAAGAATTGAATCTAGTAACAATGTCTCAATGAAAGCTTTTTTAGGACTAGGCACTCAATCTCCTGACGCTCAGTTTCACATACAGAACGGCGGGGCTGGGGCGTCAGGCCTTCCACGCATTTTGTTTGATAATACAGATTATACTAACCCTGATGGTGGAAATGGTGATTGGGTAGTTGATTTAAGTGATAATGGTTCATTTCGAATTACTCGTGATGCATCTGGAGTACAAGAACTTCAGTTAGACCCAGCAGGTAATTTAACTGTAACAGGAACAGTCACAACTGCTACTCAAACCTTGCCTGATTATGTTTTTGAAAAAGATTATAAATTAATGAAGCTTGATGAGTTAAAGAAATTTATAGAAACAGAGAAACATCTACCTGGTGTACCCAATCAAAAACAAGTCTTAGAAGATCAAAAGGGTCAATATAATATGACCCAAATGCAAATGGCTATATTAGAAAAAGTTGAAGAATTAACTTTATATACCCTATCACAAGAAGAGGAAATTAATTCACTTAAAAACATTATTAAAAAAATGGAATCTAAAAATCAATAATTATTGATAAACCATTAATCTACTATAAAACTTAGTATTAAAACGGATATGTATACACATATTCGTTTTTTTTTGAAATACTCAAATGCAATCAGACTATTTAACAAATATGCTTTACCTATATATCTTATACATAGTTGAATAAAACCAAGGTATAAATTGAACCTAATTTATTTTTCGAATAAGATATTTTAACCACCTAATAGTGATCACTTACTTATATAAGTTTAAATTATTTAGGGAACATTAAATCTTCATTTAAATTAATTTAAAGTACATTATAATGAGCGAAGAAAATACAAACTTCATTAGAAAAGAGATTGAACGTCTTTCTCCTTTCTTACATAACGTTAAATTACCATTCGGCTTACAAACTATTCCTGAAAACACTGCTCGCCGACCTGACTGCGAAAACAGTCGATTAATGGACTTAATTAATGCTATTATTATACCACTTGAGAATAAGTTAGGTTCCTTTATAGACATGAGTTTTATAGAAGTAGCCTGTAATTGTGGCGGCTTAGCATTTGAATTTGCAAAAAGAAACGCCAAGAAAGTATTAGGTACAGATATAACTAGTCACTATATTGAACAAGCTCAATTCATCTCAAATGCTTTGAATATTGAGAACATTGAATTTCAAGTAGCCAGTATTGATGATACCAAACAGTTTGGAAGCTTTGATGTCTCCATATGTTGTGGCTTACTATACCATTTAGAAAATCCGGTTTCATCTTTGAGAGCGCTTACTCAAGCAACAAACAGAATAATGGTATTGGACACACAAGTATTGGTAGGAGAAGAAAAGCCTATATGGCTTTCAAATGTAAAAGAACCAGTAAACAACAATCATTTGTTGGCATCAACTGGTCTATGGCGAGAAAATGAGATAATTCAATTTAGACCCTCTGTACCTGCAGTAAAACAATTGCTGAAATTTCTTGGCTTTAAACATATTGAGGTTTTACCAATTGATACAAATCATCCGTCAAAACCACGACGTAATGGAGCTGTTAGAACTTTTATTGCTGAAAAATAAAATCTGTCTTTATCAATATCTGGTTCTCGATTGAAATAATTTGTCAAACCGACTTATCAAATATTCAGCACTTATTTCACTTGGAATAGCATCATCATTTTTTACAGCAATCAATCCAAAATCTATTTTTTTGACTACATTGAATAAATGCCTTCTACACCATCGTTTTAAAAAACCAGGTAAAGATTTGAATTTGCCAATATAGTGAAATCGATGAAAAACCTTATGAAATAATATTTGATTTGACTCTTTTGCACTTCCTTTTAACTTTTTTGAATCGAAAAAATCGAAAGAGTGCTCACTGAAATTATGCAAATGATATGGATTGACTAGATTATATTCAGATAAAGTTACATATGGGACACCTATAAGTAATATAGCATTAGGTTTGAGTACTCGATATATCTCAGATAGTGCAAATAAGTAATTAGGTATATGCTCTAAAGTATGATAAGAAAAAATTAAATCTATACTATTATCTTCAAACGGCAATGCTTCTTTACTTAAATCAAGCGTTATCTCAGCATTACTTGATATGTCAATGTTTATCATATTAGGTATGTATGTTTTGCCTGCGCCAATATTTAAAAGTTTTAAGTCATCGGTTTTCATAAATTCTTCTTTCTATAATTTTTATAATTCAAATTTCATAACATCATAACATTTATAATTCATTTACATTCCTCTATCAATAAATTTGATGATTAACTTTGCTGAATAAAAAGGGCTGTTTGTTGAACTAATACTTTTGGAAAGTTGAATACAATTTGATTTAAAAGTTTCATACAAAGTATGTAGTTTTTCTTTAACATCAACAGAATTATGTAATAACAACCCGTATGTTTTTTTTTCAATAATACTTCCCAATATTTCCTGATTCTTGTGCGTTGGCCAAACTCCACATGGAACGCCATAAGATAAAGCTTGATATGTACTGCCTGAGCCACCTTGGCTGATCACAAACTTGGATTTTTTAATTAATTTTGATGCAGGAAGCCAAGAATAATAATGATTGGTGTAATTTGCTCTTGGTTGCATTTTCTTCAAATTTGCTCCTAACCAAACCACATTTTTTATATTTAATTCAATGGCTATTTCATCAATAATTCGATTAGGAATTGGCATTCTCCCTGTAGAGCCTAAGGAAACAAATAAAATATCATTGAGTGGTTCGAGTTCAATTGGCATTTCAATTTCTGGTTCCCAAAAACATGGGCCAACAACGTGATATTTTTGGTTTAGTTTTTGTTTGTCATTAACGAATTGAATAGGGTCACATAATAATACAGAATCCAGATCGTACAAATCCTTTATGTTAGTTAATTTAGCTAGGCCTCGGGATTTTCTGATTAAATTTATTTCATTCTTTTGGTCATTAAACCTGATTTGTTGAATCGTTTGATATTGGCAAACATTGGTTAAAAAATAATTGGTAATATATAACGTTTTGGTTTGATGAAAACGCACTAAAGTGAGCCATTTCATAGGAGTAAGATCGACACAAACCAAATCAGGCTTTAACTCAGATATTACTTTTTCAACACCATCTGCAAAAATACAATCCCCTCTTTCTTTATATTTGATGTTAATAATTGGATACTCTGATTTAATCAGTTTTTCTCCATAACCAGGTGTAACACAAATAAAAGTAATCTTATGAATTGATATTTTATTCAATTCACGAGCAATTGTTAAACATCGGCTAACATGGCCTAAAGCTGGACCCACAAGAAACAATATGTGTTTAACTGCATCAACTTTCAATTTTTTTATAACCTAATGTTGTGGCAAGATTTGCACAGATATCCCAAACTTCATCAGCCCTAGGGTCAGGATATTGCCAACTTCTCATTCTATTTGGTTCAATTTCTAAATTGGGTTTAAGTCCATCTACATTGGCTCCTAAAAATTTTGCAATTTTGCTAAACGTTTTAATTGGACTTAAACACAGCTCCTCAAAATGAAGTTCCATATAATTAGATGGATTTAAATTCTCTCTGGCATATCTAGTTACCATTCCTACCTGATATAACCATGTTGCTGCATTTCTTAAATAGTCTGGATCACTATTTATTCTATATTTTTTCCAGTTTAATGATTGATATGCTGCTCTTAATACTGACTTTCCAACTAAGTTATCAGCTCTAGAAGTAACATGTGTTCTTCTCAACGAACTATTAACGGGATGACGAACCAAGTGAATTAACTTTGCATCAGGAAAGGCATCAAATAGTTCAGGAACTGCCAACATAGTTTCAGGTAATTTCCAACCCCATCGTTTATTTTGATCTAAGTTTGCTGAAGTTAGGATATCGGCAGCAGTTTCTTGTAATGCTGTACGCAAGTGGCTTATTTCTTTTTTACCTTCATCCATACTTCTTTCAGTTGAGATTCTAGCTAGAATGTTTACCCATTCTAGAGAGTCCTCCATACGACCCATTTTATTGCCCAAAAATATACCCATATTCTGTAATAATTTTGATAACAATCGTGTTCCGCTGCCACCTCTCCCTGTAGCTATTACAGGAACTTTTTTATACTTTAGAGTTAAACTTGACCACTTTGAGTTACTCTCTATCTTATCTATTCTTCTGCTATATCCTAATTCCAACATTAAAGGTTCAATTATTTCCCAAACTTCACTTTCATCTTCCTTTGATAAAAATTCTTTCCATTGACCAATAGAAAATGTATTAATTTTATTTTTTCTATATGTGAGACCAGGGCCCCAACCTAATAATTTATCCGTATAATCTAAATCATCTAAATTATGTCGCAAACCAACATGTTGTAATATTGTTTTAGTCCACATTTCTGGATTTTGGGTTAAATCTTCATATTTAATTATAATTCGATTTAACTCTTCACGATTGAAATCGACTCTTAAATTTGTTTTAATTTTAGCAATATAAGCCCTGGCTTGATGAGGCTTTAATTTCCCAGATTTAAGTATTTCAACTTCTTGATTATATCTTTTTAAAACCAATGGATTGCTTTCAATATAGTTTAATTGATTTTCAACCATTGATATCCAATGAAGCCTACCCATAGATACCACTACATCTCGTATATCTCTATAGGTAAAAACACAGTATGGATTTGCAAAATATTTAATAATTTCAGCTGCATTGAATGTTAAATTTGGAACTTTTAATACTATATGAGTGATGACATCAGTAAGTGTTCCATCTATGTTGCATTTGATATGCGAGTTTTTGTATTTTTGACTTGCTTTTTTACAAGCATCTTGAAATTTAGTATTAATTAAATCTTCATTTTGCTCAGAAAATATTGCTTGGGCCCATGGATAAACTCCATCTGGTTCGTCAATCATAAAAACATTTGGATGAGCTGCCAATATATTGCCAGTCAGTGTGGTTCCAGTTCTTTGACAACCAACGATAAATACAACATTATAATTTTCTAATATTTTCATGTGATTATTCTACTTATTACACTTGATGATAACATACTTTGTGAATCTGGACCAAACTTAGCAATGACATGTTCATTTGAAGTTTCTCCAACTTTTTTTCTTAATAATGGATTGATAATTAATTGTGTTAAATAATCAATCCAATCTTGTTTATTGCTTGCATAATATCCTGTCAAACCAATATGGATAGCGTCACGATAAGGCTGTGTTGCACTGGCAACAGTTGGTACTGCAACCAAAGCTGATTCATGGTATTTTAACTGACTTTTTCCTTCACAAAAAATATTATTAGATTGCAATGGCGCAATATTAATATCAAAACGATAATATTCATAAAACAAATCCATGTGTTCAACCAATGGTCTTTTTTCAATGCGGTGTTTATATTTATTCAATAATGGAAACTCATCTAACTCCAAATATCCAACAATGATGAGTTTTAAATTTTCATGCTCTTTAAATAGTTGACACAGTACATCATAAACCTCTTCAAAATCTTTTTGGTGAGTTGGGGAACCACTGGCATATCCGATTCTGATAAAACCATCTTTTTCAGATGGTTTCATTAATCCAGCATTCATCACATCTTTGCTGCTTTTCAGCATTTCTTGTCCAATACCGTTTTCAATAACACTAACTGGCTTATTCAACCTTTTAACTGCCTCAGCTAATGATCTTGTTGGCACTATGACATGGTCAGAATTTATTAATGCTTTTGAGTAGTTTACAAATTTTTCATGCCAATATTTTTGTATTGATTTTGATTGTAACCTTAAATAATCCCATTTTTTATAAGTCATTATTTCAGGCAAAAAAACCAAGTCATCAACATCGTATAATTTAACAATACTGTTGGTCGAACAAAATTCATATATTTGCTTAACCTTTTTATTCCAAGTCACTCTAAACATAAGAATGGCGGAAAATTGTTTTAACTTATCAAGATTAAAATCATTTTCTAATTTTTGGTAATCAACTTTAAATGAAGCTTTTTTAAGTGCTTCCATTCTATAAACCACTCGGTAAGAATGGCCTTTTGAGGCTGGCTCACCAGATAAAAAAAGTATTTTCCTATTTGTTTTGACCTTACCTAAATTCAATAAAACGGTTTGACTTATCTCCTCAAACCATGGAGTTGTCTCATGAATTTTGTCTTGAGTCGATTTATAGAGTGGTAAATAGTTTTTTGCAATCTGATTAAATTTAATTCTGACATCATCCAATAATTTTAAATCAAGATTTTTGTCAAACCCTGTATGATCAAATAGAGTTTTGAAGACTAAAGTTGATAGCTTTAGTTCAGACTGGTTGTTCAAGGTATGACTATTGTGATGCTGCTGATCTTTCGATAAAAAATCCGTAATAGTTTTTATCTTATGAAAAATCGATTTGGTTTCTTCTAAAATACTCTTCAAACTATTTTCTAATTCAAGCACAGTGTTAACAGGGTAATTAATTAAATCTTGATAATTGATAAATATTCTTTTCGCTTCACGGCTATACAATTCAGCATCTAACACATAACGTAACCACAATAAGTTTAACTTTTCAGGATGAATAATTGATGCGGTTTTATATTCGGGAATATCAAACCTGGCTTTAAATGACATAAATACTTCATAGGGGTGCCTGAATACATTGACAATTGAATATTCGATATCTAATTCGTTCAATACATTTTTCCAAAATGGCATTAACCGACAAAATCTTGGGTCTTTTAAAACCATACTTTCAGGAAATTCATTTTGAAAACTTGTTTTTAGTACATCAATGGCTTTTAATTTAATTTTTTGGACTGCATCTGAACCATACCATTTTGTTGGAATTTCATCATTGTCAAACCAACTTGTATGGGCCAATTGTAGTAATTCATTGTTTATTGAGACTATGTTTTTTGACTCCCAATATCCACTTTGATTATCAGAATTCGGTTGCATTAAATTTTTTGGAACACGAGCTCCCATTATATTGATTACTCGCGTCATTGCAGACGTACCACTTCGATGCATGCCTAATACAAAAATTATTTTCTTTTCCTTTAGGCTAATATCATAATTAATTTTACTGTAACCTATTTCTTTTGCAGTGTGACCACATATATCCCAAATCGCATCAATTTCTTCAGCATAATCTTTATAGAATATTTTATTAATGCGAGATTGATCAATAACCACATCATTCGCAAAATCCTTATTGAGTTTCAACCCTAAGAAATCACAAATATATTGATAAGATTGTTGTGTATCTTTACAAACATCTTCATATTTCACTTCACAATAATTGTTTTTATTTAACTTTGACTTTACAAAATCTAATACTTGGAATAACTGATATTGCCAGCTTATCGCATTATTAATATGCATTGGCATGTTTTCAATAGTAGATGTATCCATCCCTAATTGTTGATAGCCTTTTTGCAAAACATATTGACCTATTTCATCTTGATATCTAGAGGTCACATGCGAACGCCGCAAGCTTAAATTTACGGGGTGTCTTGTTAAATGGATAAACCTAGCTTTAGGAAAAGCCTTAAATAACTCAGGAAAGCACAACATGGTTTCTGGTAACTTGAAACCCCAAATAAACTCTTTAGTTATTTCAGTTTGGTTTAATATAGTCAAAGCATTGTCCCGGAACATTTTAATATGGCTGTCATCAAAACGATTATCAGCTATAAAATGCCTGTTATTAATCAAACTATAAATGGGTTCAACCCATTCTTCTGAGTCTTCAGATTTATTTAACTTATTCCCAATAAACAGCCCCTGCTCTTGAATCAGTTGAGATAAAATTCTGGTTCCACTGCCACCTCTACCAGTTAAGATAATAGGCGAATCAACCAAAGAAAAGACCTTCTTTGAATACTCAAAGTTAATATCAACAGATAATTTATTTAATGTGCAGTTTAATTGATTTTGAATTTTAATATGGCGAATAAAATCATTTATATTTTCATCTTTTGGCTCTAATTTTTCATGTGGAAGTTGATCTCTAAAAAAATAACTTACCTGAGGTTTAAGCTCTCCATATAACTCTGGAATGAGTTCTGGTACAGAATAAGGTTTATTATGAATTGATTCATACTCTTGGTAAAAGATTGAATCATTAATTCCTTGTTTATTGTTTGTCGCCACACCACCATGAACCTGGTGAAATGTCGCTTCATTAGATAACCTTATGTGTTTTAAATCCTGCATTTCACATGCTCTTTTATACACATCAAGGTTTGATAAACCCCCTCCAATACTTATAAATTTCTCATCAAATCCATTTAGTTCTTTCCAAATTTCTTTTGTTGTAAATATGGCGTTGCTTTCCGCTATTGGACCAAAAAGTCCATTTATACTGGATAATGCCAATGAACTTGCCAGGTATAAATCATAGCCATTATTCATCCAATCGATATTCTCTAATAAACTGTCTTCAACATCTTGATTGTATCCCTCGAACACAGACTCCATTTGTACTTTTGGACCCAAGTGAAATGCTAATGTAGAAATAAATACACGATTGTAGATATCGTTGACTTTTATCACATCACGACACATTCCAGGAGTAACCATTCGTGCACCATCAATTAATACGCCTATTAATTCAGATGATGCGATGTTAATTCCATGGTTAACGGCTTCTACAGGTGAAGGGTGTTTTGTTTTAAATTTAATGAATTTTATTTTATCTTTGAAGTCAGACAAATCAGGTAATTGCTTTGAACCCGTATCAATAACAATTATTTCAATGGTTTTATCATCTATATCTACTTGATAAGGCGCAAGAAAAGATTGGACCGTTCTGATAATCTCTCTTTGCATGTTATAACAAATCAAAACAATTGAAAGGTCTATATTTTTGGATTTTATTGATTTTTGAACCATTAATTTAAGTCTTGTCCTTTTTTAGGTAATGTCTAGTGTTATCAACCATTATTCATCATATGACTGTTATGAAATAACATAATGGTTTATCTTGTTTCAATAATAAAGTAAAATTCTTAACAAGATGATTGCATAATTATATAGTGAAACGCTCTAAATGACAGATTCAAGTAAAAAAACTTCTCAAAAAAAAAACACATCAATTAATAACTCTCCAATTGTCATTGGCTGCATTGGTGGCAGTGGTTCAAGATTAGTCTCGCAATTAATAATGAATCAGGGCTATTATTTTGGTGATTGTTTAAATAAAGCCAACGACAATCTGTGGTTTTCATTAATATTCAGAAGGCTCGAAGCCGTTACATCAAGCTATCATGAGTTTGAAACATTAATGGACATTTTTGTCTCTAAGATGAGTAATGGAACATTAAATTCAAATCAAAAATCACTGTTAAATACAATAATCAATCAACCACATACTCTAGCAGAAAGTTTTCTAAAAAAAAGCCAATCATCACTTCTTAATAATGATATTCACTCAGAAAATATCTCTACTAATTGGGGATGGAAGGAACCTAACTCCTATTTATTTTTACCTCAATTAAATCTTTATTTTCATGAATTAAATTATGTCTATATCATTAGGCATCCATTAGACATGGCATTCAGCAATAATCAAAATCAGTTGAAATTTTGGGGCAAACATTTTCTTGGAAGTGATTGTAAAATGACACCAAAACATTCTCTCAAGTTTTGGTTGTATATGTATTTTAAAACTAAAAATTTAAAACAAAAGATGGGGCATAGATTATACATTTTAAATTATGATAGATTAGTCCTAGACCCTTATAAATCAGTTAAGGAACTTTTTGAAAACATGAAAATATCAAGCTCAGAAAGTTCAATCATCCAAGCATCAAATATCGTAAAAACTCCTCAGTCAATTGGGCGTTATAAAAACCATGACATTAATGAATTCGATAAAAAAGACATTGAATTATTAAACAAAGAAAAGCTTTTCGAAGAAATACAATACTAAATATTCACTCGCATATGACTGATGAGACAAAATAATGGTTCATCTTGATTAAATAATCTAGTAAAATAAGCGCTTTAGAACATTCCGTTTAGAATAATTATGGGCAGAGCATACCAAAACCGCAAAGATTCAATGGCAAAAACTTCCGACATGAATGCACGCATTTATAGCAAACATTCTCGAGGCATTTATGT
>JBGCFT010000266.1:0-5411 GCA_045107085.1 Marinicellaceae bacterium
AATCCCTGCTCCCGCTGTAATGGCAGTATTTTGACTAATTTCAGATGAATTTAAAGTCAATTTTGCATTCTCACCATAAATACTAATTCCACCACCATAATCTCCTGTATTACCTCGAATGATAGAATTAAAAACTGTGACAGATGTATTGCCTTGAATTCTCATGTCTCCTGCTCCTCCAAGTGAGTCATCTCTTCCATTTTTAATGTCAAAATTTGAGAAGGTCACAACCGACTGATTAACTTCATTCGCATTGATTGTTACAACAGTTGAGGGAGATGCTAAAGGCTTAAACCATATGGTTTTATCTGGCCCTGGTTGTCCATTTTTAGCTGTTTCACAATCATCATATCCACCTATAAATATTTTTGATTTAGAAATTGTAAATGTTTGTGCATGGGCTATTTGAGAAGTCGCATGAACAATTGGGTCATTACTTTCATAAGCCTCTTGTAGCGACTGATAATCACATCCGTCTGTTAATAATCCTACCGTGACTATAGCGAAGCTTTTATTGTGGATACTTAAACATAAAACTGATAACAAAATATATAAACAAAAATGACGATTGAAAGGCATCTAAATTCACCGAAAATTATTAAAGTAATTTAATCTTGCCAATTTGAAAGCTGAAAATCCTGAATATATTCTGAATTCATCAAATAAATTCCGATAATGTGAGATGTGTCACTAATTAATTCAATGCAAAATCAAATGATTAAAAATTTTGACAAAATTTGTATTCAAAAAAATTCTAGCCTGTAAATATAAAAGACTTTAGTTTACTTTGTCATACCAATTTGCCCATAAAACTAATGCACCCGAACTTCCAGATAATTGTGTCGGCGTATTGTCATCTTTGCCCACCCAAAACACAGCCAGATATTTTTGATCAAATCCTGCAAACCAACTATTTTTACCACCATTTGTAGTACCTGTTTTGCCAAAAAGGTTTTTAAATCCAAATTGATTCGTTAATTTATTTGCAGTACCTTGGATAGTAGTCTCGGACATTGCGCTTTTGATCTGGCTTATCGATTGTTGCGAAATTTGTAAATTATTCTCACGTTTAATTGTACCTAATAGCTGGTTATCGCTATCAACAATATGTTTAATGCCTTTGAGATGCTGTTGATTGGCATTGGATGACAATATCAAAAATAGATTGGTTACTTCTAATGGCGTTAATTCTGTAGCGCCCAAAAATACTGAGGGATGGTTGCTGCGATTGATATTCAGCCCTATCGATTTTAAATACTTAACAAACTTTGAAACTCCCAACTCTAAACCCAGGCTAACTGTTGCTTGATTTCTTGAATGGATTAAAGCTTTTCGAGCCGTAATTCTACCTTGTGATTTATTGTCCCAATTTTTGGGTTGCCAATATTCTCCTGATTTCGTTTTAATCTTTAACGGAGCATCATTAATAACATTATTTAACGTAAAATTCGGTATTTTTTCTAACGCTGCTAAATACAAAAATGGTTTGATAAGAGATCCAATTTGACGTTTAGAAATGATTGCTCTATTGTAAAAACTAAATTTTTCCTTAGATCCCTTTATGGCCATAATCTCGCCAGTTATTGCATCACTTACCACTGCTGCTGATTGCAAGTCTTGACCAAGTTTATTGGTGTGCCACTGTAATGTATTGAGCAACTGATATTGAATAAATGGGTTCAAAGTAGTAAATACTTTCATGCCTTCTTGATTGAGTTGGGATTTAGAAAACTTGAGAGAAAGCTGCAAATTAACCAAACCAATAAAATCTTTAAATTGCTGATTTGCAAAAGCATCATTAATGCGCACATCAATTGGGCTTGTTTTTGCATTTTTCCATTGGGTTTCTGAGATAATAGATGTTTCATACCAAGCATTTAATACTGTATTTCTTCTGTTTAATGCTCTTTTTTGTTGATTGATTGGATGATACCAAGATGGACCTTTAACCATACCAATGAGTAATGCTTGTTCAGCAATATTAAGTTGTGCTGGTTTTTTTGAAAAATAATATTGTGCAGCCTGGCTCACTCCATGTATCGCAACACTGCCTTTTTGCCCCCAATATATCTCGTTAAAATAACTTTCTAAAATTTCACCCTTTTCAAGCTTTTGTTCTAATAAAATTGCTGACAAAGCCTCATTGGCTTTTCTAATCCAACTTTTAGCTTTATATTGTAATCTGTTTTTAACCAATTGCTGAGTAATGGTACTGCCACCTTGAACAATTTTGCCTGCAAAGAGGTTTTTTATGGCTGCCCTTCCAATACCAAAAATATCAATACCAAGGTGTTGGTTGAAATTTCTATCTTCTACGGCTTGAAGACCCATAACCATGGTATTGGGAATATTGCTCAGGCTAATGGGTTGACGATTTTCAAGATCTTTATTGTAGTACCGACCAATCAACAAGGGTTCCAATCTAGCAAGATCTTGGTTTAAGTTTTTAATTGTATTATTTTGAACAGAAAACTTTATAACTTTAGGTCTTTCATTTCCATCGAGAAAGGCAAAACCTTTTGAATGTATTTCATAGGTGTTATTGCTTTTTGAGAATTCTCCAATAAAACGGGGATTTGATGTTTTTTTATAACCTAAAACTAATAGCTCATAATCAATTTCTTTGCTACTAATATTTTTAGATTCATAAAAATCAAGAGCCCTGGCATATATTGATGAAGGCACACTCCAGTTGTAATCAATAAATAAATTGTTTAAGATAGATTGCAGGTAAAAATACCAAGGCACAAACAAACCAATTATTAGTCCCGAGGAAAACCACAATAAAAAACGCACAATTAAAAATTTTTTGTTTTTTTGCTTTTTTTGTTTTTTTCTTGGCACCTTTTTCAAATTATTGACGTAGTTAACAATATCAGAATAATAATGTTAACATGTTATTCATCAATTAAAACTATAATATCAGCTTTAAATAGGAGAAATTATTAATGAAAATTTTACACACACTGGCACTGACATGTTTAACCACATGTGCATTGGCCGATACAACATTAACATATAAAAACAATGCAGATAACGTTTCGATGAAAATGCAGTTTGCCGATGATATGATGCGAGCTACAACAATGGGCGATGATACAGGCAACATGATTTATAATGCTAAAAACAAAACATTCACTATATTAATACCGCAAGAAAAACAATATTATGTTATGGATGAAAAAACCATAGAGTCCTTGACTGATATTAGCGCTATGGTGGAAAAAATGATGGAAAAACAATTGGCTCAAGTTCCAGAAGAGCAAAGAGAAATGATGCGTAATATGATTGCAGGTGCCATGAAATCTCAAATACCTAAGCAATTGCCTATGCCAGAATATACATTAACCAGAAAAACTGATTCATTTAATGGGTTTGATTGTCAAATAGTCCTTAAAAAATCAGGAAAAAACAAGTCAGAATTCTGTGTAGCAGATTATTCAGAACTTGGGATGAGCTCTAGTGAATATAATGTTATAGCTACATTCCAAAAAACAATTGAAAAATTGGCCAAACAATTTGGTACAGATCAAAGTATGAATTTTATGGAGCTGGGTACATTTATTCCAGTAAATTACCAACAAGATAAGCAATCAGGTACATTAACAGATGTTAGTCATGAAGAGATCGATTCTAGCGTATTTGCTATCCCCGTAGATTATAAAGAAATTGAGTTACCATTCGCAGACTTACAGTAAATTGTAATATTAATGACGAAAAAAAAGGTCACTGGGAGGTGACCTTTCTTTTCATTGGTTTTGATTTGGATGAAATTGGATAGGGAATGGGGGGAACACCTAAATCAAAACAACTGAGTTAATTATATCGTGGTGACCCTTATATTCTGTGATGGTCATCACAAAAGCATTATATGATATAATTTATTCGTATTTTTTATTCATCCACTCACGATATTTAATCATACTCAGCATTAAAAGATAAATCACACCACCTACCATTGCAAAACTGAATGCAATTTTCATTGTGTTCTGAATATAACCAATTGACAATAACAATCCTGAAACTCCAATAACAATCATAGCCACTATTATTTTATGTGAAACAGAATTCATTCTCAGCATAAATATAGCCAACCAAATCAAAACAACACTGACAATACTCAGTATTGTGCCTATGTGATTACTTTTTTCTGAAGCATATTTGAGTTCAAAACTGGCAATAACATCAGATTGATTGGCATAAAGCTTTTCAAACGAGTAATGAATGCCCTGTTTTGGAACATTAACTCTGAGTGGATTTCCAGCTTGTGTTTGTGATTTTACTATTGATTGATTTACTAGCGGTTGAGATCTAGCGTTGCTTTCATTGCCTTGTTTTGTAATATTCAAGTTGGTTTTTAAACCCAAATAATTGGGACCAATGGGCAAAAATACATCCCATATACTTTGAGTGACCACCATATCAGGATTGGGTAACTGACTAATTAAAGTACCAAACATGCCCATGTTATTGATGTTTGTTGCATAGACCACTTCAACAGGAAATCCTGTAACTGAATTAAGCATTTTAATCAAAATCCCTGATCCATCACTGTCACTGGCCACCGCAGGTTTTTCAGCTTTTCCATCAACAAATACTGACCAAACTTTTGAATTCTTAGGCAAATCCAAACGCAGAAACTGTTTACGACTGTTTCTTACATCAAATTTTGCTGTAGTAATCGATAAGCCATCATTAGTAAATAAAGTTTGATACTTGGCTGATTCAATTGATGCGACTTGAACATCTAGTTCTTTGTGTCTGGTCATGCTAAGTTTAAGTAAATGTGGTGAATCTGTATTGACATACTTATAGGCCAAAAGAATTGGATTGGTGGTTTTTAACACCAATTGTTGAGGTAACTCATTGATGGTTAGGGTTGACAATTGCTGAGTTTCAGCTGTTTGCACTTCAACAGCAGTTAGTGCTTCAACTGCAATACGACCATGTTGAACTTCCGAACCAACAACTTGTAAACTTGGTACTTCTAATTCTGATTTTTTTTCGCCCAGAATCATTTCATAATTCACATCTACTCGAAATTGACCTTGCATTTCTTGGGTAAATTCAATGTTTATATTTTGGTTCGTATTTTCAACAACTGTCTTGTGGTTTCGAATAGAAGGGCCTGTGACATTAAGTATGTTGATGTTTTTGGGCAATTGTAAATCCAAATCAACAATTGATCCTGATTTCACATCAATTTGTATGCCTGCACTGCCACGCATGGTGACTTCTCCCAATGAAATCAACGTGTCTACTTGGGCATCATATTTGCCTTGCTTGCGTTCTGGTGCAATGGTATTGACCACTAACTTGGGAGATTGACTGGTGTATTTGAATGTGTGGGCAATGGTCAATACAATCTGGTTTTTAAAAAATGCAGGCAATTGATTTTCACCAACACGGGT
>JBGCFT010000267.1:0-8979 GCA_045107085.1 Marinicellaceae bacterium
ATAGTTCACAACTTAGAACATTAAGATTAAATACACCCTCCCTCCCCGAACAACAAAAAATCGCCAGTTTTTTGTCTGCGGTAGATGAAAAAATTCAGCCACTCAGCCGCAAAAAAGCATTGCTTGAGGCCTACAAAAAAGGCGTGAGGCAACAAATCTTCCCTTCGACAGGCTCGGGGCAGCGCTCACAGCAAATTAGGTTTAAAGATGAGAATGGGAATGATTATCGGGATTGGGAGGAGAAGAAGTTGAATGATGTAGTTGAAATCATGACAGATTATGTAGCATCTGGAAGTTTCGAGTCACTTCGAAATAATGTGACAGTTTATGATGAATTGGAGTACGCATTGTATGTACGATTAACAGATTTAAGACATAATTTAAAACATAACAAATTAAAGTATGTTGACAAGTTTAGTTATGAATTCTTATCTAAATCAAATCTTTATGGAGGAGAATTATTGATTGCTAATATTGGTGCGAATGTAGGAGATGTTTATATGATGCCTTATGATTTTGGAAGGGCCACAATAGCCCCTAACATGATTATGATCAGAGAAAACATGAAGTATTATTCTTCTAAATATTTGTTCTATTGTCTAAATTCTTATGAAGGAAGGAAAGCAGTTAACCGAGCGATTAGTGGAAGTGGGCAACCTAAACTGAGTAAAACAGATTTTAAAAATGTAAAAGTTTTGCTGCCTTCTGTTCAGGAACAAAAACGCATTGAAAGTCTGTTGACGGGAGTAGATATAAGGATAGAATCCGTTGAAAAAGAAATCAGTCAAACCGAAGCCTTCAAAAAAGGCCTATTGCAAAAAATGTTTGTATGACTAAAAAGAAGATGAGCACGCTAACATCAGATAGGCTAATTGAATTAGAATTCGAAAGAAAAGAAAAGGATAATACTATTTATTTTCAAAAGAATGATTTGATCATTATTTATCGGGATGCAGGATACTGGGAGTATTGTGCGGATGGTGATATTGAACTTTCAGGAGGGCTAACATTTACCACAGAGGCCGGACTTAATGAGTACATAAATATGTCATAATGATAACCCTAAGAAGAATCTATATAAGATTGTTTATATAACCCAAAAGAAAAATATGTCAGAAGATACACTACCAGCAAAAGACTACAGTAATTACCCGGAACACATTTCGAAATTTGAAGAAGGACTCGTTCAATTTTTGGATCAATATAACTTACCAACGACTGGAATTTTTGTTGGAGTAACCGAAAGAGTGAAAGTCTTTCAGAATTTTGATGGTGTTATTGGTCTACTTGATAATGAACTAGTCACAAAATCAGTTTATTTATCCAAGTTTGTTGCTGCTTCTGCATCTGGTTTATTTGATGCTGCTCTGAATTATCTATGGGACGAAACGATTTTACAATTGCGCAGAAGAATAGCAATGTTCGATTTGGAATATTTTTTTGATAATGCAATTGGTGAAGACAAGCGCAATGATTTCAGAACTGAAGATGACCTCGTAAAAATGCAGGACAGTCAGCTAATAATTGGTGCAAGAAAAATTGAACTTATCTCAGAAATTGGGCTGCAACATTTGACATATATTAATCATCTCAGAAATTGGGCTAGCGCTGCGCATCCAAATCAAAATGATATATCTGGATTGCAATTGATCTCTTGGCTTGAAACATGCATGAAGGAGGTTATCAGTGTACCAATTCCAAATAATGCGATTGGGATTAAAAAGCTGCTGTCGAACATCCGACGTAATCCAATTACCGCTGAAAATGCTGATGAAATGGCTATTTTTCTTGCCGAATTAAATCGTGATCAATGTGACAGTTTAGGTTTAGCCTTTTTTGGTCTTTATACTTCTCAAGATACTGATCAAATGCTTCGGCAAAACATAAAGTTACTTCTACCCAAAATCTGGAACGGTATTGATGAAAGTGCAAAAGAATCTTTTGGACTTAAGTATGCACACTTTTCTGCACACCATGAAACAAATCAGAAAAATCTAGCAAGTCAATTCCTTGAAATAGTTGGTGGCCATAAATATCTTCCAGACGACTTGAGAGTGGTTGAAATTAAGCAAGCATGCGACGACTTGCGCAATGCTCATAGAAGATTGAATAACTTTTACAATGAGCCAACATTTGTAAGAGTATTGGGAAGAATGGCTGGCGATCCTCCAAAAATACCTCAAAATGTTAATAAGGATTATGTATTTACTATTGTTGAATGTTTTTTAACAAATGGGCATGGTGTTGCAATAGATGCACAACCGGCTTATATTAAGTTAATTGAAGGTTTTACTAGTCAGCAGGCTACAATGGCTTTGTTATCTTTTAAGGATAATCAAATATCTAGTATGCTCCAATTCGATAAATGTCAATTTAAATATAGAGAGTTATTGGGCTATCTCCGACCAATTATAACAAATCCTTCAACACTTGAACTCCTTGAACAAGTCAATGATTTTGGAGGTGGATTTAAAAACCTTAAAGGTGACTCCCGCATTAAAAGAGCAATTCAGAACCTTGAACAATTAATTAAATAATCTTGGCAGAGCTAGAATTAGAATTATTTGAGCGTAGTAAGCTTAGCAACTAAAAGCATAAATTAAAGCGGCTTTTTTTAATATTTGTTTAACCTAAAATCAATATAAAAATGAAAACAAAAATTCTTTATTTTGCACTATTATTAATTGGCACGAGTGCCAATGCTCAAATTCAACGAAATTACAAACAGTCGTATATTGATTCTATTACTAACTCAGTATTTGATACTTTGAGTTATGGAGTAGATGTATTACCATTGTCTGCTAATTTAACTGATTTCCAATTGAAAAAGTCAGATTCGAAAAGGTACAATGGCTTTATGTTAAACTCTCTTTTTACAAGTTTACTAAACGAAAAAGCTTTTAGTTCAAGTGATTTATCCACTTCCAAGTATTTTGCCAGTTTGACTAACGAAGACAATGAATTTTCCTTTGGTATGAACTTCAATACTAAAAAATCTAATCTTATTAAAAGGACTTGGATAGGAAGTGCAGGGTTTACGCTAAAATCCAACAGTGGTTTTGCGACTGTTTTTAAAAATGGAGCTTTACAAAATGACATTTATCTAACAGGTAAATTTGGTCATATTGGCAAGGGAGTAATAACTTTTACAGGTTCAGATAAAACTGCTTATAATAACTATTATAAAAATTACCTGAAAGATACCTACAGGAAAAAAATGGCGAAGACATTGGCAATAGGTGAATCTATTGATGAGGAACTAAAAAAACTGACAGCAGCCAGTGAAGATAAAAGCACCTCTTTTGAAGCGGAACTTAATAAAACCAAAAAAGACTTGATATCTAAAATTGCAGAGGATGAAATGAAAGCACTTGAAGAGTATCGCTGGTATAAAAGGGTTCGAGTTTTCTTTTGGTCGGCAGATGTAAAACTGCCAGTGTCCACTAATGAGTTTAAAACGGCTTTAAGCAATGATTCTATTTCAATCATTAAAGAAAATCAATATTTATGGAACGTCTCCACACAAGGAACCTTTGTTTGGAAAAATAGAAAGAAATCAAAGTTGTTTTTAACAGGAAGGGTGAGCTTTGAGCATAGTAATAATGCAATTACTGAAGATTTAAGCACTTCAAATTTTTTAACGTTCGTATCTCAAGGTGCAAATAATTTAGCTGTAGCTAATACAGATAAAGTTTATATCGGAGAATTTAACCGCTTTACAGTTGGAACTATTGGAGCAGAAGGAATATTTTTCTTTAGAGATTGCAAATTTGGATTAAGCGGAAGCATTGAGCAAACATTCATTGGTACTGATTTTACTAATTGGAAGGTTGGTGTTCCAATTAAGCTTAGAGATAAAGACCAAAAAGGAGTTAATTTGGAACTACAATGGAAAGAAGTAAATAAGACTCATTTAGTTGGGTTTAGAGCAGGATTTGTACTTGGGAAATTTGTAAAATAAATGTGAATGACAACCCAACCAGAAGCCATATTAGAAAACAACTTGGTCAAGCAATTAACGGGCTTGGGCTATCAAAAAGTGCAAAAACTTGATGAGGCGCAACTCATTACTAATTTGCAAGAGCAATTGGGAGCGTTTAATAATACCACTTTTACAACCAAAGAATTTGAAGCCATTTTAAACCACCTTACCAAAGGCAATGTATTTGAAAAAGCCAAATCCCTGCGAGACCGTTTTCAGTTAAAACGTGATGATGATTCTGTTTTTTATGTCCGTTTTTATGATGCGGATGAAGTAAGTAAAAACTTGTTTCAAGTCACCAACCAAGTCACTCAAGTAGGCACTTATAAAAACCGTTATGATGTTACCATTTTAATTAATGGTTTGCCCTTGGTTCAAATAGAACTCAAACGCCGTGGCCTGGAAATGAAGGAAGCCTTTAACCAAATTTTGCGTTATAAAAAGCATTCCTTTTCACAAAATGCCGGCTTGTTTCAATACGTTCAAATTTTTGTAGTGTCAAATGGCGTCAATACAAAATACTATTCAAATAATGCCTTGGCGGCCCTTACCTATAAACAAACTTTTTATTGGGCAGACGAGCAAAACAAAAACATTACGGATTTAACAAAATTCAGTAATGCCTTTTTAAATACCAACCATTTAGGCAGAATGATCGGCAATTATATTGTCCTTAACGAAACCCATAAAATATTAATGGTGCTAAGGCCTTATCAGTTCTATGCAGTTGAGGCCATTATCAGTAAGGTCACTTCCCCTTCGAGTGCCTCAGGGGGCGTTCCAGTGCAAACGGACACTTCGACGGCTGAGGTTCTCGAAGCCCAAGAAGTGACAGAAGGAAGCCAAAAAGAGGGCGGTTACATCTGGCACACCACAGGTTCAGGTAAAACACTCACCTCATTTAAGGCCAGTCAAATCATCATGGATTTACCGCAAGTCAACAAAGTAGTGTTTGTGGTAGACCGTAAAGATTTAGATTACCAAACCATGAAGGAGTTCAACAGTTTCAAAAAAGATTCTGTTGACCCAACTGATAATACCAAGTCATTGGTGGATCAATTCAGTGATGATAATAATCCGCTGATATTAACCACCATTCAAAAGCTAAACAATGCCATTACAACTGGTCGTTACCAAAAAAGCATGGAGCAATCACAAAACAAAAACATAGTTTTTGTTTTTGATGAATGTCACCGGTCACAATTTGGAGAAACCCATAAAAGTATTACCAAATTCTTTCCCAACGCCCAATTATTTGGCTTTACGGGTACGCCCATTTTTGCAGACAATGCTTCTAAAAATGATTTAGGCAAAAGAACCACCAAAGATTTATTTGGAGAGTGCTTGCACAAATATGTGATTACAGATGCTATTCACGATCAAAACGTATTGCGTTTTAATATAGAATACGTTGGTAAATACAAACAAAAAGCAGGCAGCAGAACCTTAGTTGATATTGAGGTAGAAGATATAGATAAACAAGAAGTTTATAATGACCCAAAACGCTTTGATAAAATTACAGATTATATCATTAATCAGCATAGCAGTAAAACCCATAACAAGCAATATTCCGCCATTTTTGCAGTGAGTAGCATTGATAACCTAATTCAATACTATGATATTTTTAAAGCCAAAAAAATAGCAGGCGAGCACAATTTGCGCATTGCAGGTATTTTTACCTATGGCGCCAACGAAGAAGATAAATCAGCAGGTGGTTACTTACCAGATCCCGAAGGGAGTCTGAGCGGTCCCGATAGCTATCGGGACGAAGCCCCCCTGGATATTGCAGCAGAACCCAATCAAATATACAAAAGTGCCCATAGCCGAGAAAAATTAGACGAAATAATCACTGATTATAATACACTCTACAAAACCAATTATTCAACCAAAGACGGGCAACAATTTGAAAACTATTTTAAAGACATCTCTAAACGTTTAAAAGAGCGAGAAAAAGAAAACTTTAAAGACAAAGACCGTTTGGATATTATATTGGTGGTTAACATGATGCTAACAGGTTTTGATGCCAAAAAAGTCAATACCTTATACGTAGATAAAAACCTAAAATACCACGGTTTAATTCAAGCCTTTTCAAGAACCAACCGTATTTTAAACGAGCAAAAGTCACAAGGAAATATTGTCAGTTTTAGAAACTTAAAATCGGCTGTAGATGAAGCCATTATTTTATTTTCAAACAAGGAAGCCAAAGAAGACATTCTATTGCCACCTTATGAAGATATTTTAGAAAAATTCATAGCTGGCTATATCGATTTAATGAAAGTAGCGCCAACCGTAAAAAGCGTTAACAATTTACAATCGGAATTAGAAGAAACAGAATTCATCCAAGCATTTAGAGCTTTAATCAGGGTCAAAAATGTACTGGGTGCCTTCGCCGATTTTGATTGGGAAGATTTACCAATAGACGAACAAACCTTCGCCGATTACCAAAGCAAGTATTTAGATTTATACCAAGAGGTGAAAAACACCACCGCAAAAGAAAAAACGTCCATTTTAAATGACATAGATTTTGAGTTAGAACTCATTCATAGAGATGAAATCAATGTCGCTTACATCTTAAAATTATTGGCAGACGTTCAAAACCATGATGCACCAACAGCCGCTCAAAAGAAAAAGCAAATCATGGACATGCTTTCAGGTGAAGTCACCTTGCGCAGCAAACGTGAATTAATCGAAAAGTTTATAGAAGAAAACCTACCACACATCACCGATAGTTCAAAAATAAAAGAAGAATTTGAACAATATTGGGAAGACCAAAAAGTACTAGCCCTAGGCAAACTCTGCGAAGAAGAAGGCCTAGCCAAAGCCCAATTCAAATCACTAATTGATGCCTACATCTACAACGAACAAGAACCGATTAGGGATGAGGTGTTTAAATGCCTCGACAATCGCCCAAGTATCCTAAAAGCAAGAGAAATTGGAGAACGCATCATTCATAAAATGAAGGAATTTGTGGAGATCTTCATAATGGGTATGGTTGGGTAGACTTTAATGCAACAAAAGAAAAGAAACCTGGAGCGAAGAAAACGAAGACGGCCGTTGGCGAAAATACAGTTATGATGAAATCATCACAAGAGACAAAACCAACTTAGATATTTTCTGGATTAAGGACAAAAGTCTTGCAGATTTAGATAACCTTCCAGACCCAGATGCATTAGCCAATGAAATAGTGGAAAATATTCAATCGGCTTTGGAGGCGTTTAAAGAGATTAGTGTTGTTTTGGAGGATTAAAGATTAGAAATATGGAAGAAAGTGAGATTTAATAAGTCTTGAAGCCAAAATATTGTTAATAAAACACACTAATTTAGCTATAGCTAAACTTTATGTTAAAATATTCGTTAATATTGTCGTCACATATTGCACCAACAACTAAAATTGTGGTGCATGAGCTATGTAAAAATGGTGAGAGTATGTTCAAAAAATTTGCGGATGAAACACTCAATGATTCAAACTTAGCGGCCAAGTTTTCCAAGGCAATTAGTATTGTTGAAAATAGTGCTAACCTAATGCGGATGCCTCAAGCCAAGTTTAAACAGCTTGATGTAGGAAAACAATTAAAATGTAAATTGTATGAAGCCAAAACAGACATCATTAGAATTTACCTTTTCGAAGAAGAGCACACTGGCAGAATAATTGTTTTAGGTGGCAAAAAGAACAATCAAGACAAAGATATTAAATCAGTAATAAGAACCATTAAAGATTATTACAATGAAAAATAGCAGCAATCGAGCAAAAATTTTAAATCAACCAGCCTACTGGGTTGAAAACATCAATGCCTTTTTATATGATGCCATTTTAGGCTACATGGAAGATAATAATTTAAATCAAAAACAATTAGCTAAGCATTTAGGCATAAGTGCTGGCCGTGTCTCACAAATTTTGAATGATGGTGAGATTAATTTTAGCATTGAAAAAATTGTAGAAATAGCCTTAAAAGTAGGTAAATTCCCTAATTTTAAATTTGAGGATAAGGCTGGTTATTTGGCAAAAGAGGAGGCGCAAGCAAATACCAAAACACTAGCATTCAATTATGCTGATTTAAGCAAGCAAGTAATGGTGGTGTCACCAGCAGATCAAACAAAAGTAATTCCATTACATCAATCTAGCCCATCAGAACCATTTTTAATAGCGCTGTAACATGTCAAAACAGAAAGAAATAAGCTTATCCTATAAAATAGCGGATATAAAAACGGTGAGATTTACTTATGAGGAAATACCAGTAGAGGAAGTAGAGGCTGTGTTTTTAAATATTGAACAAATCAATTTTACCGTGAATATGGGGACAAATTTTAATCTAGAAAATTCAACTTTTACACTTGATGTTAAAACTGGCCTTTCATTAAAATCAGAACCAGCTAAATTATTAGTAGAACATATTGCTAGAACAGTTTATGGAATAAAAGATATGGATGCATTATTAACCGCTGATAAGGAATCAATAAACATTCCTGAACTCTTCTTAAAACAGCTCTATGGTATTTCTTTTAGCCATGCCCGTGCACTTTTAGCCGTAGAATTAAGCCCTACTAATTATAAGGGAAAATATATATTACCTGTGGTTGACCCGGCAATTTTGTTACCACATAATGACTAGAGAGCTAGTGGTAGTGTGGGAAGGACCTTTAACAGCTGACCAGATTAGAGTAAAAACTGACGCAACAAATTATGGCGTTTATCAAGTTTATGGTAACCACAGAATCTAGGGAAAAGAAATTTTATTCTACCTTGGCGCACCTATAGATCTATGTTTTAAAATCTCATTAACTAATGTTTCAATCTACTTTAGCTACTACTTCAACGTAATTAAATCCCCTGTCACATTTAGGCCAAAAGTGACTTGACTTTTTGAAAACCCAGGTAAATAAACACCAACTTGTGGGTTATAAGTATAGGCCGTAAATATTTTCATTTTATTAATTTGCAAACCACTATTACATTCAAAGCCATTATAGCCTTGTCGGTCTATTGATTCACGACCAAT
>JBGCFT010000268.1:0-9657 GCA_045107085.1 Marinicellaceae bacterium
ATACTGGCTGCATAAGCTATGCCCAATAATAAGATGATAGAGAATTTAACAGATTTGTTCTTATCTAATATAGCCAATGCAATGGGAAGGAGCATTAACGTTGTGGCTGTATTTGAAATCCACATACTCAAGAATGAAGCGGTTAACATAAAGCTTAAGAGGATTTTAGTTTGTGAATTGGTTCCAATCACTTTAATAATTTTGTTGGCAATCAATTTATGAGAGTTGGTTGCAGACATTGCCGTTGATAACATAAAACCACCTAACAACAAAAGTATAAGTGGGCTTCCATAAGATTGAGCAATTTGTTTGCTATCCAAAACTCCAAGCAACGGAAAAGCAGCCAAAGGAATTAATGAACTAACGGGAATGGGTAATTTTTCAGTTATCCAAAGGCTAGCAGTGACAACAGTAATAAAAAGTACATGGGCAGCATTTAAGGTTAAAGAAGAATTATAAATCAATATTGCAGCAACAATAATAAATGTGATGTAGAAAAAATTTTTGACTTGTGAGTTTTCTGGCATAATTAATTAATTGAAAGAGATTGTTGTAGTGATCGAATTTATACAACAAATGAAGTTTTGAATAGTTATATTTTAAAAAAAAGCAATTTACTAAAAAATATAAATTTATTTAATCTGCAAACTTAATGTACAAATAAAAGATTTTTCTGCTTTTTGTTTGGTCTGTATTAGGTGTCAGATTTTATTAAAATTTCATTTTAAAATTTTCATTGTATATTTTAGAGGTCGTTATTTTCAAACAAACGTTTAAATAACAAATAATTAACATTAATACTTGTAATTGTACCCACAAAAAATTTATCATAGTACTGTTTTAATCAGGGGACAAATAAATGCGTCTAAAATATTTTATAGTTACAATGATATCAATTGTGATATTACAAGCTTGTAGTAGTTCTTCAAATGCACCCAGTGCAGTGGCTGCTCCACCAGCTACAAATCCAGGTGGTGATCCTGCCACGGCAACAATCACTGCAATATTCGATCCAAGTAATGGAGTGTTGCCTTTTCCATCAAACTTGTTATTAAGTGGTACTACTGACTTGACATTAAATATACCAGTGGCTGACCCAACTAATTTTGGTGACCCAGCTGTTGCATTAAGTGCTTTAGATGGTTTTTCAACCAATGCACCTTGGGCTACATCATTTTCTTCAAATGTGGCGCCAGCTTCAGTTACACCAGGAAACAGTGTTAGACTTTTTGAAGTCGAATTATCTGGTCCAGGTGGTGGAGTGACAGGAATCGTCAGAGAGCTAACTCCAGGAGCTGATTTTGTTGCCGTTTCTACAGGTGCTGGCATTGCAGTTATTCCAACAAAGGCTTTGGAGCAAATTACAAGTTACATGGCCGTATTAACGAATGGAATTACAGATACTGCTGGAAATGCTGCCACACCAGATCAAACCTATTTTCTTGCGCAAAGAACAAGTCCATTAGTTGATGCTAATGGTAATAGTACTGACCCACTTATTCCGAATTCTACAGCACAAGCTTTAGAGCCATTACGTCAATTAACAAATTCTCAGGAATTTGCAGCTGCTTCAGCTGGTGTTGATCGCAGAGACATTGTACTATCATGGACAATGACTACACAATCAGTCTCACCAGTTCTCAGTGCAGTGAAAGCCATTAGTGGTCCTGGTGCTAGTACTTTGGTGCCATCTGGATTAACGACCAGTGTTGCTGGCGGTGCAGGAATTGCAGATATCTGGGTTGGAGTACAAAGCAGTCCTTATTTTCTAGAAGCACCAAGTGCCACAAACCCAATTGCTCCGTTGAATGGATTTTGGAAAGCAGCACCAGGAGCATATGTCCCTCCATTTGATGCATTTGGATTAGATCCAACATCAACTAACTTAACTTTAGCCAATCCTATTCCAGTAGCAACTGGTGTAGAAACTTATCCTGTTATTATGACATTACCAAATGCTGCATCTAATAGAGAAAAACCTGATACAGGTTGGCCCATTGTTATTTTTCAACATGGTATAACTAGAAACAGAACTGATATGTTAGCTATTGCAGATGCAATGGCCTCAGTGGGTTATGCAGTAATTGCTCAAGATTTACCTCTGCATGGTATTGTTGATCCAACTAGTCCATTTTACAACAGTGGATTTTTAAATCCTGCTGCAAGAGAAAGAACATTTGATTTGGATTTAGACCAAGATGGTGTGATAGATTCATCTGGATCTTATACTATCAATTTACAAAATCTTTTAGTATCTCGAGACAACTTTAGACAAGGTGTAGCTGATTTATTTTCATTGTCAGCAACCATTCCAACTATAGATTTAGATGGTGATTCAAATCCAGATTTTGATGGTTCAAGAATTGGTTTTGTATCGCAGTCTTTAGGCTCAATGGTAGGAATTACATTTTTAGCTCTTGAAGACACTGTGAAAACAGCTGTGTTATCTGTGCCAGGTGGAGGTATTGCTAGATTGTTAGATGCATCGCCTACTTTTGGACCAACAATTAGAGCAGGCTTGTCAGCTGCAGGTGTTGAAGCAGGAACTCCGGCCTATGATCAATTTATGGTCATCACTCAAACTGTTGTTGACTCTGGTGATCCATTGAATTATGGCGCCTTTACAAGCTTAACCAACAGTGTACTGGTACATGAAGTTATTGGTGATTTAGTCATACCTAATTCTGTTCCAACTGCACCATTGTCTGGAACAGAGCCATTAATGGCTGAAATGGGTTTGACTATAATATCAGATACAGTTTCTGTAGCCAACGGACTTGATGTAGGTGTTAGATTTATAGCTGGAGATCATGGTAGTTTATTGAACCCTGCAGCATCAGTTGCTGCGACAGTTGAAATGCAGTCTCAGATGGTTAGTATGATTTCTTCTCAAGGGACTTTTGTTCTTGTTGCAGATGATTCTGTTTTAGAAATTCAATAAAGGGGAAGTGAAAATGATAAATATTAAAAGAAATAAATTAAATAGCGCTGTGAAATTAGCCATATTAACTTCTTCATTAGGATTGATTTCTGTAGCCAATGCAGTGAGTTTTAATAAAGGCGACTTCAATGCCAGTTGGGATACAACTATTTCATACGGTGTCGGTGTTAGAGCTGAAGAACGTGATAAAAACTTAGTAGGATTTGCCAATCTAGATCCAGCTGATGTAGCTGCAGGCTTTGGTAGATTTTCTGTCAACACAGATGATGGCAATCAAAATTATGATAAAGGTGATTTAATTTCTAATGCTTTGAAAATAACTTCAGAGTTTGGTTTTAGTTACAATAGTTTTGGTGGTTTTTTTAGAGCCACTGGTTTTTATGACTTTACCAATAACGATAAAGATGAACTTTCAGAGATTGCCAAAGAATTTGTTGGAAAAGATTTTAGATTATTAGATGCGTATATCTATAAGGATTTTGATATTGGTGACAGAGCTGCTTCAATAAGACTCGGTAGACAAGTTGTAAGTTGGGGCGAAAGTACTTTTATCCAACAAGGCATAAATATTATTAATCCAGTTGATGTTTCAAAAATAAGGGTGGCAGGTGCTGAACTTAAAGAAGCATTTTTACCAATAGACATGATACATGGTTCATTTACTTTGACTGATAATCTGTCTATGGAAGCTTTGTACATGCTTGAGTTTGAACAAATCGATCCTGATCCTGCAGGTACATATTTTTCGGGTAACGATTTTGGTACGCCGGGTGCAGAATTTGTGATGTTAGGCTTTGGTCTTGCGCCAGAGGGTACGCCAGGTGCAACAATCCGCAGAGCAATTAGACCTGGAGCTGATGATAATGGTCAGTATGGTTTAGCATTTAAATATTATTCAACAGAATTGAATGACACGGAATTCGGATTATATTATTTAAATTACCATTCAAGGTTGCCATTATTATCTGGTACATCAATAACTAATTCTAATCCTGAAAGTGGAGAATACTTTGTTGAATACCCAGAAGACATCGATTTGTATGGCTTAAGTTTTAATACCACTCTCAATAGTATAGGAGTTTCATTACAAGGTGAGTTATCTTATCGTCCAAATGTACCCTTGCAATTTGATGACGTAGAATTATTGCTAGCAGCTTTATCACCTCTAAATGGTGCAATTGGTGCTCCATATGATAGATTTATATCACAGTTAGGAGAATTTGGATTAGGAGAAAGAATACAAGGATGGGAAAGACATGAAGTCAGTCAATTTCAAATGACTGCTACTAAGTTATTTGGACCAAATAATCCATTTAAAGCAGATCAAATAGTTCTATTAGGTGAAGTTGGATTTACAAACGTATGGGATTTACCAGAAACTGATGTACTAAGATACAACGGTCCAGGTACAGATACTAGTGGTGGTCCAAGTGTTAACTCTGGTAACAGTAGAAATCCAGTTACTGAACCTGCTGAGTTTTTTGCGACTTCTTACTCTTGGGGTTATCGTTTAATTACTCGTTTTGATTTCAATAACGCATTCGGATCACCTGTGAATTTATCACCGCGTTTGGCATTTAATCACGATGTTCAAGGGACAACTCCTGGACCTGGTGGTAATTTTGTTGAAGATAGAAAATCAATGACATTTGGTGTTGGTGCAGTCTATCTAGAAAAATGGGGAGCTGATATCAGTTACACTTCTTATTTTGGTGCTGGAATACATAACTTAATCGGCGACAGAGATTTTTATTCTGTCAATGTTAAATACTCATTTTAACTCATAGGGGACAATTATGAATTTAGTAAAACAATTATTAATACTGGCTTTAACTTTCTCTTTAGTAATGGGTTGCTCAAAACCTGAAGATAGAAAATCTTCAGAAGATCAAGCCATGGCTGAAAAACAAGCCGCAGAAGCAGAAGCTCAAAAAATGGCTGCTGAAGCCAAAGATGCAGCTGAAGCAGAAATGAAAGCAGCCAAAAAACGTGCAGCTGAAGAAGCTGAAAAGTTAGCTGCAGAAGCCAAGGCAGCTGCAGAGGCTGATGCAGCTAAGAAAGCAGCTGAAGCTGAGGCAATGGCAGCTAAAGAAGCAGCTGAAATGGCAGCCAAAGCCAAAGCAATGGCAGACAAAGAAGCCGCTGAAATGGCTGCAAAAGCTAAAGCGATGGCAGACAAAGAAGCCGCTGAAATGGCAGCAAAAGCCAAAGAAATGGCGGATAAAGAAGCTGCAGATGCAGAAAGAATGGCGGCTGAAAAATTAGCAGCTGCAGAAGCAGAGGCAGCGGCAGCAGCTAATGCAGCAGCAACAGCGAAAGCTTTTGATATGTCAGCGGATTTGGGTGATAAAACTCCAGTTGGCGCTCAAAAAAGTGGTAATGCATCAGGTACAATTCCAGCATGGACAGGCGGAATAACTAGTCCTCCAGCTGGATATGCTCAAGGTGACCATCATCAAGATCCATTTGCGAGCGATCAAATTAAATTTACCATTGATTCTTCAAATTATTCTCAATATGCAGATAATTTAAGCGTTGGCCAAAAAGCCATGTTTGATAAGTATGATACGTACAAAATGAATGTCTATCAAACCAGACGTTCAGCTTCTTTCCCTCAAAGAATTTATGAAAAAACCATTGAAAATGGTAAAACAGGTAAATTAATTGCTGGTGGTGAAGGTGTAACAGGTGTAGCTGAAGGTTTTCCTTTCCCTAATCCTCAAAATGCTTATGAACTGATATTAAATCATAAACTGAAGTTTAAAGGCTCGGGTGGTGTAAGATATAACAACCAAGTTGCTCCAACTGCTTCAGGTAGATATACAGTCGTAAAATTGAAAGAAGAACTATTGGGTAAATACTATACAGAAGGCAATACAATTGATGATATCGATAACATTTTGTTGTATTTTTATCAAGTTGTTGAGTCTCCAGCAAGATTAGCTGGTCGTATTTTATTGGTCCATGAAACTATGAATCAAACTGAAACGCCTAGACAAGCTTGGATCTATAATCCAGGACAACGCCGTGTTCGAAGAGCACCTAATGTTGCCTATGATAATCCTGGAACAGCATCTGATGGTCTTAGAACTAATGACATGACAGACATGTTTAATGGTGCTATGGATCGTTTTGATTGGAAAGTTGTAGGTAAGAAAGAAATGTATGTACCATATAACTCCTATAAAGTTCATAGTGGTGATCTAGATTATTCAGACATTGTTAAACCAGGACATTTGAACCCTGATTTGATGAGATATGAAATTCACAGAATGTGGGTAGTTGAAGCCACATTGAAAGATGGCGTTCGTCATATTAATTCGAGAAGAACTTTTTATCTTGATGAAGACAGTTATCAAATCATGCTAATTGATCATTATGATAGTCGTGGTAACATTTGGAGATTCTCTGAAGCTCATTCTATTAACTATTACGATGTACCTACTTTCTGGTCTACTGTTGAAACTCATCATGATCTAAGATCAGGACGTTATGTAGCAGTTGGATTAGATAATAAAGATCCAGTTAATACGTTCAATGTTCCTTTAAGTGAAGCAAACTATACTCCACAAGCGTTGAGAAAACGTGGACGTAGATAAACATGATTTAATCTAAGATTATTTCATATAAAAAAGGCTGATATTTTCAGCCTTTTTAATTTATAATAAATAAAATCCACAGTATTATTAAACACTAACAATAAACACATTGGATTTAAAAAGCCTTTAGAAATTGAAGGGTGACAATTAAAAATTAAGATTGAGGAAGGTAATGGACAAATTAGTAGTTTTCTTTTTGATTTTACTATCAACAGGGTTATTTGCAGATGAAGAATCAGAATTTGCAGAAATTATGCCCAAATTTACTGATACATTATATTTAGGTGCAGAAACAAATGGCACAATAGAAATTGCTGTTGGTGAAAGAGGCCATATAGCTGTTAGCGATGATTATGGCGCATCTTGGATACAAGCAAAGAATGTACCAACAAGAACAACTTTAACTGCGATTTCAATGGTTAATAATCATTCGTGGGCAGTAGGGCATGACACGACTGTTTTATACAGCTCAGATAATGGAATTACTTGGACTAAACAGTTTGAAGACAAAGAGAGACAAATGCCATTACTCGATGTTTTATTTATAAACGAAAGTGAGGGTTTTGCTGTTGGGGCTTATGGAACTTATTTAACGACTATGGATGGTGGTAAAAATTGGAATGATAGTCTAATTTATACCGATGAAGATTATCACATTAATAAAATCATTCAAGTGGACGAGTTTAAATTGTTTGCTGTAGCAGAAGCAGGAAAAGCTTATAGAAGCTTCGATCTAGGAAAAAACTGGGAATCATTAGACATGCCTTACAAAGGCTCAATGTTTGGAGCAGTTTACTTTGATAATCAAATAATTACCTATGGATTGCGTGGAAATGTATTAGTAAGTGATGATTTTGGAAGCACTTTTGAACAAATAGAATCACCCATTCAAAACAGCTTATTCGCTTCAGAACATACATTTAATAATAAATTACTCATAGTTGGTGCAAATGGTTCAGTATTACAATACAGAAGTAATCGACTAACTAAAGTCAATGTTGCTAAAAATGACGGAGATTATACAGGTTTACTATCAATTAAGAATGATAAGTTATTGTTTCTCAGTGAAACTGGATTATCAACTAAGGATATGAGGTAATAACAATGTCAAATGAAAATTCAAAATTAATCACAGTATTACAAAATATTATATTTAATAATAAAAAAATAATATTATTTTTACTGACGGCCATGACAATTTTTATGGCATATAACGCCAGTAAATTAAGAGTAGATGCTGGCTTTAAAAAACAATTACCCTTAGAACATGAATACATGAAAACCTTCATGGATTATGAATCTGAATTTGGCGGTGCAAACCGTTTGCTGATTGCAGTGATGGCCAAAGAAGGCGACATGTTTAACCCTAGCTTTTTTAAAACATTAGAAGCTGTAACTGATGATGTTTTCTCTATAAAGGGTGTAAGTCCAGCCAGTGTTACTTCAATTTTTACTCCGAATGTTAGGTTTGTTGAAGTTGTTGAAGACGGTTTTGCTGGAGGCAATGTTATTCCTTCAGATTTTTCACCCAACCCTCAAATGTTTGAAGTGGTTAAAAATAATATTGTAAAGGCTGGTGTAGTTGGACGGCTAGTTGCAGAGGATTTTAATGGTGCAATGGTTTGGGCAGAGCTTTTAGAAGAAGATCCAGTTTCTAAAGAAAAAATAAACTATCAAGATGTGGCTGCACAATTAGAAAATATTAGACAAAAGCATCAAAAAGGCAACGATCAGATATTACACGTTATTGGATTTGCTAAAATAGTTGGTGACATATCAGAAGGTGCTAAATCTGTATTATACTTTTTTGGAATGGCCATTTTAATTACAGCTTTATTATTATTCTGGTATTCAGGCAGATTGACTTTAACTGTATTTCCTTTGGTTTGTTCAGTTGTAGCGGTTATTTGGCAACTCGGAACTTTGAAATTATTAGGATTTGGTATTGATCCTATGAATATATTAACCCCATTTCTGATATTTGCAATTGGAGTGAGCCATGGGGTACAAATGATTTCTACTTGGACTGATAATATAATCTCGCAAGAAACGGGTAAATGGAATGCAGAAACTGCTGCTAAATTTACATTTGCAGCCTTACTGGCTCCTGGTATTATTGCTTTGCTTAGTGATACCATTGGATTTGCAACAATATACTTTATTGACATAAGAATTATTCAAGAGTTAGCCATAACAGCAACAATTGGTGTGGCATTGATTATTATCACTAATCTTGTTTTAATGCCAATTTTATTATCAAATGTTAGTACTAAAAAGATTCATAATTTTGTCAAAAAACAATCGATTAAGAAAAATAAGGATTCTAAATTTTGGAGAGCGATTGCTAGTTTTGCTAAAATGCCAATGGCTGCCATTTCAGTATTGGCACTAATCGGTTTATTCGCATTTGGCTACATAAAATCTCAAGATATGCAGATTGGAGATTCACAAACTGGAGTTCCAGAACTGAGGGCTGATTCTGTTTATAACACGGATGCCATTACTATAAGTTCTGAATTTTCTTTAGGAGTAGACATGATTAGTGTGATTGCTGAATCAAGTGCTAATGCCTGTACAGAAAGTTATAAAGCCATGCAAAATATAGATAGATTTGCTTGGCATATGCAAAATGTTGAAGGTGTACAAAAAGTCATTACATTGTCACAGTTTGCAAAAGTCGTAACAGCTGGTTGGAATGAAGGAAATCCTAAGTGGAAAGCACTTTCTCGCAATGAATATATCATGAGACAAAGTCTTTCAAGTATTGAAACCGATACAGGATTGCTAAATAAAGATTGTAGCTCCATGCCAATTATGATTTTTACCGAGGATCACAAAGCCTCTACAATCAATAGGGTAGTTGCAGCAGTCAATAAATATAGATTAGACAACCCAGCGACCACTGATCCAATTTTAACAGCAGTTGTACAATCAATTCATGGATTTAATTTAAATGATCAATCTACTATTCAGCCAATCATTAGTTCGCTTAATGAACTCGGTGATACAGCTTCTGATAAGTTTCAAAATATTATCGATGCTGTCAGTAATATAGATGTTAATAATCAAGATGACATTGATTACTTAGCTGGCGAGATTGATACTTATAAATTAAAT
>JBGCFT010000269.1:0-3745 GCA_045107085.1 Marinicellaceae bacterium
TGATTTAATTTCAGGTGTCATTATTTTTGTCCCAATTACTCTCTAATTTGAGCAATGTTTTTATTGTTTCTATCGTTGTTGAATTACCTGATTGTATGGCAGATCGTATCGCCTTTACAGGAGTATGATTGAGTTTTTTTGTTAAATTGTTAGCCAAGAAAAACAACACTTCTTCGGCATCTGCTCCATTATTTAGTTTACTCAATGCTAAATCTAAACTGTGTTTTCTTATTTTAGCAGTTTCCTTTTGAAAATTGTGAATCAATTGATTGTGTTGTTGTGCTTTTTGCCAATAATGAAACGCTTCGGATTCCACATCAATTATTTTTTTGGCTTGCTCAGATGATTGTATGCGGTTTTTGAGGTTTTTACTGATAACTTTTTGAAGATCATCAACTGCATAATAAAAAACATCATTGAGTTTTTTAACATTGGCATCTACATCACGTGGAACACCTAAATCAATTATAACAATGGGTCTGTGTTTGCGATTGGCTAATGCTTTTTTCATTTGATCGTAATTAATCAATGGGGATTGACTTGCTGTGGCGGTAAATATCAAATCAAAGTTTTCTATTTGATAAGACAATTGCTTTATATCAAAAAAATCACAGTTAAACTGTTGTGCTAAGTTTTGTGCATTGTTAATACTGCGATTGCATATAGATAAATGTTGGTATGAATATTTAATCAAGTATCGGATTAATAATTCAGCCGTTGATCCTGCACCTATCATTAATATTTTTTGTGCGGATAGTTCACCAAATATTTGTTTAGAAAGTTGGACTGCACTGTTTGCAATAGAGACTGGATTTTTTCCAATATCTGTGTTGTTACGTACTGATTTTGCCACTCTAAAAGCGGATTGAAATAAACGGTCTAAAATTTTATCAAGATTGTTTGAGGACTTAGAAACTTCATAAGATGATTTTACTTGTCCCAGAATTTGTGCTTCTCCTAAAACCATTGAATCTAAACCAGATGAAACTAAAAATAAGTGTTCTATACAGCCCATTTTATCTTTGATATAAATGTGAGATTTGATTTGATTTAAATCAACACCAAAAAAATCACAAAAACCAACAATGGCAATTTCCGCATGAGCACAAGACATATAAAATTCTGTCCTGTTACAGGTAGAAATGACAACGCAACCATTGATGTCTTCAGTTTTACAAATATTGGTCACCACATTTTCAATATCATTTTCTGCTACAGACATTTTTTCTCTGATATCAATGCTTGCAGATTTGTGGTTCAGTCCAACGACTATTAGAGGCATGAAAAAATATTTATGAAATAAAAACCAACGGCAATTTTATCACGGTTCACATTCAATTGACAAAAATACTGAGTCAGAATAAATGATATTCTTAATCCTGTAGTGAAAAAGTTCTAAATCTAATTTTTAAACATATTTATAGGCAATTTCTCAACAAATCATAACCAAGAAGTTACAATACGCTATCAAAAATTAACTTAAAAGAATATTACAATGTTGGACCCTCAATTACTAAGAAATGATATCGAAAAAACAGCCAAAGCTCTAGCAGATCGTGGTTATCAGTTGAATGTTAACGCTTGGAATGAACTTGAAAAAAATCGCAAACATTATCAAATGTTACAAGAAAAATTACAAAACAAGCGAACGATTGTTTCCAAGTCAATAGGACAAGCCAAAGCCAAAGGAGAAGATGCACAACCTTTTTTCGATCAGGTCAAAAGTATTGGAGAGGAATTGGATGAGGCCAAAAAGCAATTTGAATTGATTCAACAACAAGTAGCAGAAATTACATTATATACACCCAATTTGGCATTGGATGGCGTGCCTGTTGGTAAGGATGAGGAGGATAATGTTGAAGTCAGAAAATGGGGCGAACCAACTGCATTTACTTTTAAGCCAAAAGATCATGTAGATTTAGGTCTCAAAAACAATTGGCTCAATGCTGAAAATGCCGCTAAATTATCTGGTTCACGTTTTACAGTATTAAGTAGCTCAATTGCAAAACTACAAAGAGTATTGGCCCAATTTATGTTAGATACTCATACAGAAAAAAATGGATATACCGAACATTATGTGCCATTTTTAGTTAATGATTCAGCCATGACTGGCAGTGGCCAATTGCCGAAATTTGCCGATGATGCCTTTATCACAACAGATGAAAAATATCTGATTCCAACAGCTGAAGTACCATTAACTAATTTGTATGCTGATACAATATTAACCGTTGAAGTAATGCCAATTAAAATGACGGCACATACGCCTTGCTTTAGAAAGGAAGCAGGCAGCTATGGTAAAGACACGCGCGGTATGATCAGACAACATCAATTTGAAAAAGTTGAAATGGTACAAATTGTGCATCCAAACGAATCATCACAAGCCTTAGAAGACATGACAGCTTGTGCAGAAGGCATACTTAAAGCGCTGGAAATCCCATTCAGAACCATTATTCTTTGTACAGGAGACATGGGTTTTGGCGCTGCCAAGACGTATGATATAGAAGTGTGGTTACCAGGTGAAAACCAATACCGTGAGATCTCATCTTGTAGTAATTGTACAGACTTTCAATCACGTCGCATGAAAACACGTTTCCGCGAGGAAGGTCAAAAGAAACCTCAATTAGCCCATACCTTAAATGGTTCTGGATTGGCTGTTGGCAGATGTTTGATTGCAGTGATGGAAAACTACCAAAACGAAGATGGCAGTATTACCATTCCAAATGCATTAAGACCTTATTTTGGTGGATTAGAAATATTGAAATAAATTTATTAAACCTGAGGTATGCAATTATCTCAGGTTTTTTTTACGCTTGCTTAACGATTTTATTTGACGCTTAACCGATTTTTCTTTACTTTTTAAGCCAAAGAAATCAATAAACATGGCAATAAAAAACACGCCAAAACTGCTCCAAACATAAAAAGCATAGCCGCCCATATTAAAAAAATCGCTCATTATTTATCCTCCGATATTACAGTTTGGACCCATTTTTTTTGACTTTCAGTTTCTAATAAATACAAACGTGCCCGTTTGAGCATTGAATATCCGTAATAAAACTTGGTAGCAAAAGCCATATAAATAAGCGGACGAAGCAAATCCCATGTGATGTGCGATTCTCCGAAAATTGATACAGTTGTTCCTTGGTGAATAGAGGACCACCATTTAACCGAATAATGAATAATAGGCAAATTCACCACTCCAACAACTGCCACCAATGCAGCCATTCTGGCAGCTTTTCTTGAATCTTCACTGAATGCAGAATAAGTGGCCATGATTCCGATATATAAGAATAACAGTATTAATTCTGAAGTCATGCGCGCATCCCATTCCCACCAAGTTCCCCACATAGGTTTGCCCCATAAGGATCCTGTTGCCAAGGCAATAAATGTAAACCATGCTCCGATAGGAGCTGATGCCAATAATATAGCTTCCGCTACTTTCATGCGCCATATAATTGTAATTAATCCAGCGATTCCCATAATCGCATAAACAAACATAGACATCCAAGCAGCTGGCACATGGACATACATGATTCTCACCGTATCGCCTTGTTGGTAATCAACTGGAGCCAATATTAAGCCATCGTACAAACCAATGCCTGTCAATATCAGAGTGATTAATAATAACCATTTAAGGAAATAACCACTGATTCGGTAAAACGAAGGCGGAGATCCCATTTTATGATAAAACAAAACAATGGCTTTCCACCAATTGATAAGAGTATTGATAATTGCGTTAATAATTTTC
>JBGCFT010000027.1:0-11491 GCA_045107085.1 Marinicellaceae bacterium
AATGGCAATGCAGATTCTGATAGTGAACTCAAAAAAATGCAACTCATAGTTGAAGAGAAAGTCAACGATATTGATGCCTTTAAAATGGGCGTTAACCGTGACTTAGACGCATTAGCAAAACAGATTGGTGGTCTTTTTGCACAAAGCTTAAGACTCAATGCCCTTGGAAATAGACTAACGGAAGTTACAAATTTGGAAGAATCAGAGTTTGATTTTAGCCAAGAGCCAGGAATTGGTGGAGCTGATCTGAAATTAATTGGTAAACAAAATACACCCGATGATCTATTCACAAGCTTGGCTTCAATTCAATCTAGCTTTAAACAACAAGAAAACCAATTAAACCTTTTAAATGATTTGCTTAACGAAAAGAAACTAGATCAACAAATTATTCCTTCAGGTAAGCCCATAAGAAAAGGATGGATTTCTTCAAGTTTTGGAGGCCGAGTCGACCCCTTTACTGGAAAACAAGCTTTTCATTCTGGACTTGACTACTCTGGTAAACAGGGTTCGATAATACAATCTGTTGCAGATGGCGTGGTAATTTGGTCTGGAAACAGAGGAAATTATGGAAAGTTGGTCGAAATTGACCATGGATCTGGTTATGTTACCCGGTATGCTCATTTGAGTAAGATCAATGTAAAAGTTGGTGAAAAAGTAGATAAAGCTCAAGAAATTGGCATCATGGGTAAAACAGGAAGAGCGACTTCAGAACATTTACATTTTGAAGTATTAAAGAAAGGACATAAAGTTAATCCATGGCCATTTATTACCAAAAAGTAATATACAGACTTGAAAATTAATGATTTGTAACCAATTACAGCATCATAATATCGCAATAATAAAATTTGGCCAATGAGCCTTTGAGAAACCAGCATCATGATTCTAAATTCACTCGTAACAAAACTATTCGGTAGTCGAAATCAAAGACTGATTAAGCAATTATACAAAACGGTAGACTTAATTGATGCACTGGAAGCTAAATATCAAAAAATGGATGATGCGGAGCTGCAACAACAAACTCAAGTATTAAAGGATAGACTTAAAGGTGGAGATAACCTAGACAACCTTCTAATTGATGCTTTTGCAGTTGTCAGAGAGGCATCTGTAAGAGTGATGAAAATGAGACATTACCGTCAACAAATGTTAGGCGGAATGGTATTGCACAGCGGTAAAATAGCAGAAATGCGTACTGGTGAAGGAAAAACATTAGTGGCTACTTTGCCTGCTTATTTGAATGCACTGACAGAAAAAGGCGTTCACATTGTGACTGTTAATGATTATTTAGCCAGTCGTGATGCTAAATGGATGGAACCACTTTATAACTTCTTAGGCATGCAAGTAGGAATTGTAGTACCTGAGATGAATCAGGAAGATAAACGTGCAGCTTATGCAGCTGATATAACGTATGGAACAAACAATGAATTTGGGTTTGATTATCTTAGAGATAATATGGCATTTACTTTGGAAGACAAGGTACAGAAAGAACCTAATTTTGCAGTTATTGATGAAGTAGATTCAATATTAATCGATGAAGCACGAACACCACTTATTATTTCTGGTCAAACTGATGACTCCCCTGAGCTTTACCACCGAATAAATAAATTAACGCCGGCTCTAGAAGCTTCAAAACAATCTTCACAAGATGTTGAAGCGGGAATGAAGGCAATGATTGCACAGAAAATGGAAGCGGCTTCAAAAGAACCAGATGGCGATTTTACAATTGATGAAAAAAGTAAACAAATCCATTTAACAGAACAAGGAATGGAAAATGTTGAAAAACTATTTATTCAAGATGGATTGATTAAAGAAGGTGAGTCACTCTATGATTCAAAGCACCTACAATTAATGCACCATGTCAATGCTGCTTTAAGAGCGCAAAATTTATACCAAAAAGATGTAGATTATATTGTTGATAACGGTGATATTGTCATCGTTGATGAGTTCACAGGAAGAACACTGGCTGGAAGACGTTGGGGTGAAGGTCTACATCAAGCGGTTGAAGCTAAAGAAAATGTAAATATCCAAAAAGAAAATCAAACACTGGCTTCTGTTACTTTTCAGAACTACTTTAGGCTATATCCTAAACTATCAGGAATGACAGGAACTGCTGATACAGAAGCATATGAGTTTCATACAATTTATGGTTTAGAAGTGGTCGTGATACCTACGCATAAACCAATGGTTCGAAACGATCAAGGAGATTTAGTTTTTCTCACTATGGAAGGCAAGTTTAATGCCATCATTGAGGACATTAAAGAAAGCTTTGAAAGAAAACAACCGGTTCTAGTTGGTACGGCATCTATTGAAGTTTCTGAAGTCATATCTAAACAATTGAAAGCGCAAAAAATTCCTCACAATGTTCTTAATGCAAAACAACATGAAAAAGAGGCCTTAATTGTTGCGACGGCAGGAAAACCGGGTTCCATAACAATCGCCACAAATATGGCTGGTCGAGGAACCGATATTGTTTTAGGTGGAAATCTAGAAATTGAATTGGCCAGTCTTGGTAGTAAGATCTCAGAAGATAAAAAACAAGAAGCCAGAGAAAATTGGCAAGCCGTGCATGATGGTGTGTTAAACAATGGTGGTTTGAGAATCATAGGCACAGAACGCCATGAGTCAAGACGTATTGATAACCAATTAAGGGGCCGAGCAGGAAGACAAGGTGACCCTGGTTCTTCTAGATTTTATATCTCATTAGAAGATAATTTAATGAGGATTTTTGGTGGTAACATTGCCACGACCATGCGTAAATTTGGTATGGCCGAGGATGAATCAATTGAGCACAAATGGATTTCTAGAACGATTGAAAGTGCTCAAAGGAAAGTCGAGTCACATAACTTTGATATCAGAAAAAGCTTATTAGAATATGATGATGTTGCCAATGATCAAAGATTGGTTATTTATCAACAGCGCATAGATTTACTTGAATCTGAAGAAATAAAAGAATTTGTTTCAGCCATTAGAGAAGAAGTTTTTGAAGATCTAATTAGAAGTTATATTCCCATTCAAAGTATTGATGAACAATGGCAAATACAAGACTTAGAATTTACTTTGAAATCGGACTACGGCATAGAAATTAATATTCAACGTTGGCTCGATAATAATGATGATCTGACTGAAAATGAATTGGTAGATAAAATTCATAAAAATATTGAACGTTTTTACCGAGAAAAAGAAGCGATGACTGGATCAGACACTATGCGTCATTTTGAAAAGGCTGTCTATCTTAATGTACTTGATCAGTTATGGAAAGAGCACTTGTTGGCTATGGATCACCTTCGCCAAGGCATTGGTTTGCGTGGTTATGCTCAAAAGCAACCGATTCAAGAGTTCAAGAAAGAATCATTTGAAATGTTCACAACATTGTTAGATAGAATAAAATCGGAAGTTATAAAAATCATCGCAAGAGTTAAGATTAAAGACGATGATGTCAATGAAATGGAACGCCAAGATGATCAGCAGCTTGAATTCAAACATGACACAGCAAACAATCCAACTCAGCCAGAGCAAAAAGAATCTGTTGCCCCTGTTGAAACCTTTGTGCGTGAAGGAAAAAAAGTTGGCCGTAACGAACCTTGTCCTTGTGGTTCAGGTAAAAAATACAAACAGTGTCACGGCAAACTCACATAAACTCAGAAGTATTAAATGTTGTTGCCTTGGTGCTAGAAAATCATCAAGGCGAAATATTGATTGCCAAACGTGCTGAGCACAAACACTTGGGTGGCATGTGGGAATTTCCTGGTGGTAAAGTTGAAAGTGGAGAAACACAACTTCAAGCACTGATTCGCGAAATTAAGGAAGAAATTGATTACGATGTTGTTGATCCAAAACCTTTAATCATAACCACACATAAATACACATCTTTTACTCTGACTCTTGATGTTTGGTATGAAAAAAGTGTCGAGCCAAAAGTTCATGCTAATGAAAATCAACCCATTATGTGGGTAAATAAAGACCAACTTAAAAATTTAGAATTGCCCGATGCCGATGCTCCAATTATTGAGGCCATCTTTAGTTTAGAAAATAATCAATCAATGACTTAGTTCAGCTGACTAATTTTTTTTTGCCCTTGGATGCGCTTTATCATAAACCTTTGATAAATGTTGAAAATTTAAGTGGGTATATATTTGAGTGGTTGATATGTCTTTGTGGCCAAGCATTTCCTGAACAGCTCTGAGGTTGCTACTGGATTCAAGTACATGAGATGCAAATGAATGGCGTAATAGATGCGGGTATACTCTCTCCCATAAACCCATTCTCGTGGCCCAATATTTAACTCTCGCTTGAATACTGCGGTGCTTTAGTTGGGAACAGCGCTTTGATATAAATACAAAATTAGACGATTGTAAGTCCCAAATCTTGGCAACAGGGTTCCAAGCTTTTAGTGCAGAAATGGCCTTAGAACCGATAGGTATGAGTCTTTGTTTGTTTCCTTTGCCTAAAACTTTGACTAAAGACTGATCATAGTCAATATCAAGCCATTTCAGCTGAGACAATTCACTTAAACGTAAACCGGAAGAATAAAACAGTTCAATTATAGCTTTATCTCGTATGGCAATTTCAGATTCAAGTGGTATGTTGAGTAATCTATTCATTGTGTCAACATCTAATACTTCGGGTAACTTGTTTCTTATCTTAGGCGTATTAACGAGTTCAACAGGGTTAGACTTTATGCCTTTATTATTTAAAATATATACGAATAAATTATTAATTGAGCTGCGGTATCTTGCCAGTGATTTTGCGCTGATGTTTTTATTGAATTGATCGATAAGAAAATCACTGACATGCCTATCAGTCACTTGAGTGGCAACTTTAATATCATAATTATTGTGAAGAAAATTAATGAATAAGTCTAAGTCACGGCCGTAGGCTTTTAAAGTTAACTGGGCCAGGCTGCGTTGAATTGAGCAATAATTTAAGTAGTCTAGTTTCCAATTATTAAGATTCATCAGAGGCTTATTGTGCTTTTTTTTCTTTGTTTATCTGGAAAGAGTTTTTAAATTTTTTATCTAATATTTGGGTCAATCTGGACAGTAAATCAGTAGACATATCAGGATTAAATTTATTTTCTTCAAAACTTGCAAAAACAAGAATGCCTTTTTCAGCATTGTTTCCTATGGGCAATAATATACTTGAACCAATTTTATCAGCATGTTTTGGAAAAATATATTCCAGCTTCTGTTTTTTCAATCGACCACATATGGGAGCGTTATTTCGAATAAAGTCTTCAAAAATTAATGAGAACTCTTCTTCATTTTCAACACAAAGAACAGCTTGAGAGTTTACTAATTTATCGTATTTTGGTAACACAATTTTAAACAGATCTGATTCGAATGAATGCTTAACAAATCGAGCAAAATGTTTGGTAACATTGGCTACATGAGAAATTTGACTTAATTGTAATGACAGATTAAACACTTGTGACATGATTTTTTCATTCTCTTGTGCATTATTAATCAATTCAGATAATTTGGTCTTTAATTGGTTGTTTCTTTCTTTTAATACATTGACTTGGTGATTAATTAAGCTCGCTACTTTGCCATTTCTATTGCTGACTTCTAACAGCTCCAACTGTTCTGGATGACGTGTAAAAAAGTCTTTGTTTTCGTGTAAAAAATGAATAATATCGCTGTCTGTGATTTTTGATTGAGTCATATTGAAAATTCTCCAGAATAGACATAAGCTGATGGACCTGTTAAATATAAATTATTGTCTTGACTATTATATTCTACCACCAGAACTCCACCGGGCAATAAAACATTTACTTTATCTGACACTAAATTAGCATTTTGTAAAGCAGCCACAGTAGCACAAGCACCGCTTCCACATGCCATTGTTTCGCCTGTGCCTCTTTCATGAACACGTAGTTTAATATTTTTTTTGTCGATAACTTCAGTTATTTCAAAATTGATTCCTTGTGAATAATTCTTTGAAAATACCTTGTTTAATTGTGTTAAATTAGCACCATCAACACTGTCTAATTGATGAACAAGATGTGGGTTTCCAAAATTGACCTCATAACTTAACTTGTTATTAGTATTAATGGTGTTAATGGATTTGATACTGCCCATATTAATAGTAATACTGCTGTCTGGATTAATCTGAGAACCAATTAATCCAGCTTTTCCAGAAACACTAAAATGATTATTCTCAGGTTGTTCAATATGAAGAAAATGCGCGATACATCGCTGTCCATTCCCGCATTGTTCAGCTTCGGTTCCATCGGGATTAAAAAACTGATAAGCAGCATCACACTCTGGATGTGTAGAATTTTGAATCAGTATCATTTGGTCAAAGCCAATGCCTGTATGGCGATTGGCAAGAAACTTTATCAGCTGCTTATCTGGATGGAATATTTGTTTGCGGATATCAATGACAACAAAATCATTTCCAGTCCCATGCATTTTGTGAAAAGTAATTTTATTTGGCATTTAAGGTAGTCTGAGATTGTTTTTTGGAATCTTTTGGATGGTATAAATCACCTTTGTTCCCACAACTTGACAAAACTAAAATTGAAAATACCATTAAAGATAAGAGGAGTGTTTTGCTTTTCATAGACTTAAATTATAGTAAAAATAGCAAAATACCATTGATTCACGGATTAATCAATGCTGAATAGTTTTGAATTGCTTAATTTTGAATTAAAATTACAGATTGGTTTTAATTGATGCAATTTATGAAAATTTTCTTATTCCTTACAATATTATTTATCAATAACTCTGTTGCAAACAATCTGTCTGCTGTCGATCTAAATAGTCAGAACATAGAATTACTTGCATTAAATAAAAGTACTGAAGATGTTGTAAAAAAGTATGTGTTGAACATAATAAAAACCCATCACAGCAAAGAATATTATTCTATTTTCAAAGATAAAACCAAAGTCGCAGAAATGGTAGAAAAACATACCAAGGAAACCCTTTTAGCGGCATCTAAAATATCTGAAAAAACTGACTTCATACTGAAGCAAAATGTTCAATATAACAAGTATGATGAATCGACATCAAATTTGAAAATTAAAAGTTTTCTCATTGGCAATAGCATGCCAATATCATCAAACAAAGCACGTGATGATGGAATGCCAAGAAATTTTTTATTACTTATTCCGAATACAACAATGATGAACAACTTTAAAGTTGATCAGAAGAAATTTAATAAGCTGATTGAAAAAAGACAAAATAATAATAAAAAATTGTACATGGAAGTCACCATGAATTTATTAAAATATCAAAACCTGGACAATTTCCAAACAGTCATAAAAGAAGTAAACATTTATGATAACGAAAATAAAACTCAATTACTGGCAACAAAAAAAGAGAAAGCCAATGCCTCAGAATTAATAGATGATTGGTTACTCTCTGACGGCTACACCAACAAACTGGTTGGAATACATGCCTTTTCTTTTTTTGGATATAGGCTTCAAGACCAAATGAGAACAATTAATACGTTTAAAAAATATTGTCATAAAACTGAAAAATTGGGAGAACATCAAGTGGTGGTTTGCAAAAAGCCACTGAAAGAAAATGGATTGTTTTTAACCACTTTTATTGGAGGCATCTTAGCTAAAATCGAATTGGTTGCTAAGTCGCCTCTGACAAAAGCAGAAATAGCTTTAATAATGCAAACCATGCAAAAGAACATGAATCAAACAAAAAGTATCCTCAATCAAAAACATGTCCATTGGCAAAAATATAACACAGATTTTGATTTTTATTCCGATGCTTTAAAGGGTCAAAAAAGTGAATTATCAAACTATGAATATGCGTTTGGTGCCAATAAGATATTTAAAGAAGTTGATTTAACACTAATCATGAGTATCATGTCACACGAAACTAAAAATTTAATAGAGAAGTACAAATGAGTCTTGATAGAATCACTTCACAGACAGCAGAAAATCCAAAAATTGTTATCATATGGATGCACGGATTAGGAGCTGATGGCAATGATTTTGCACCTGTTGTTCCAGAGTTTAATATCAAAGATTTGCCGATTAAATTTATTTTCCCACATGCGCCAATGATTCCCGTCACAATTAATGGCGGAATGACAATGCGGGCATGGTATGATATTTTAGCAATGGATATCAATAGACACATTGATGAAGAAGGAATCAACGCATCTGAAAAGCTTATTCATGAAATCATAGAAGAACAAGTCCAGTTGGGTTTTTCATATGACCATATTATATTGGCTGGTTTCTCACAAGGAGCCGCCATGAGCTTACAAGTGAGCAGTCGTTTTCAACATAAGTTAGCCGGAATTATAGCTTTATCAGGATATTTGCCCTTTCCTGAACAAACAGATAAAAATTCAGCAAATATATCCACACCAATATTTATGGGTCACGGAACACAAGATCCTGTTGTTCCTTTTGAGTTAGGCAAAGCCAGTAAAGATAAATTAATAAGCAGTGGTTATCAAGTTGATTGGCACCAATACCCCATTCAACATGGTGTTTGTATGGAAGAGTTAGAAGATATAAAGCAATGGTTAATCAAAAAAATCAAAGCTTAGAAGCTCTTTTTAAATTAATTTGTCAGAAACCTCAATTAACCATTGATGCTGTAGTCCAGCAGATTGAACTACCAGAAAACAAGTTAAGGTCTTTAATCTCAGAATTATGTCAGATGGGATTAGATGTATCATACCAGCCTGGTTTGATTGTCTTGAATCAATCTGTTGATTTGATAGATGTCCATTCAATAGAATCACAATTAAAATCTTGTGGCATCGAACTAGATATTCATTATCATTTTATCTCGAAATCGACTAATGTTTTGGCTCGAAACAACCATTCTAATGCGCTTTATATGGCCGATTATCAAAGCAACGGTAAAGGCAGGCAATCAAAAAAATGGCTCACTCCTCTTGGTCAATCAATTGCAATGAGCTTATCTCACCGTTTTGATTGTGGAATCAATAAATTATCAGGTTTGAATATTGCAATTGGCGTGTCAATTCTTCAAACTTTGAAACAATATGGTGCGGATACTATCGGCCTCAAATGGCCAAATGATTTAGTTGATACAGCCGGTAAAGTAGCTGGTATTCTGATCGAAGTATCAGGTAATGATAAAACGTGTCAAGCGATTATTGGCATTGGAATAAACTGGAATATTCAAAAAGCATTGTTTGCCTTAATCGATCAACCATGCAGCAATGTGAATCTTTTAAACATCACAAGAACACAATTTATTGTAGAATTAATTAAAAACATCAAGGCAAACTTGAAAGAATTTGAACAAAACAGATTAGCCAAGATTTTGCCAATTTGGAACGAGAATGATGTCTATATCCATAAAGAGATTAATTTACTCACAAGCAGTGAAACCGAATCAGCCATTTATAAAGGAATAAATGATAAAGGTTTACTGCTTGTTGAAAAGAATAATAAGATTTCAGCAGTTGCCAGCGGAGAAGTCTCAGTAAGGGCGCTTCATTAATCTTTTAACTCTGGCATTAAATAATTGACTAATTTTAAAAATAGTTTAATATTCAGCACAATAAATTAAACTATTCCTGAAGTAATTCAATGATTTTTATCCGACTTATATTTATTGTAGCCTTGTTATCAAATATAGGTTTATATATTTATAGTAAACAAAATTTACCTAAACAAGAGCAATTTAAGGCATCAGATCCTGGTATTAAAAAGTTAGTACTGCTGAATGAATTAGATGCAGAAAATACCTTCTGGGAAGAAACCTCAAATCAAGAAGAAACGACCGACGAAGTCTTTAATCAAGAATGTTATTCAGTAGGTGTCTTTAATTCACGCTCTGAAATTCGACCTGTTTTAGATATATTAAAAAGCGATGTCATTAAGATTAGAACCAGAAAAGTGATTTCTACGCAAGAAGCAGGATACTGGGTTTATATACCCGCCATGAAATCTCGTGAAGAAGCCTTGGCTGTTGGCAGGCAATTATCTCAAATCGATATAATGGATTATTATGTTGTCACTGGTGGAGAAAATGAAAACACTATTTCACTGGGTTTGTACAGAGACCGCCAAAATGCAGATGACAGACTTGCGGAGTTGCTGAGCAAGGGCTTTAGAGCCGAAAAACAAGTCAAAGTTGAACAGTGGCCTGAATTTTGGTTAGATTTTGCCATTGCTTCCGATCAATTTAAAAACATCGTCGATATCACAACACTCAACCCTGATGTATCAACAAACAAAGTAGAGTGTAATTGGTAATCGCACCATAAAGAAATTTTACTCAGAGTACCATTAACTCGAGTTTATATCGTATTGTCAGATTCAAGATCAGACTTATAATAAATTAATAAAAAAATTAAAAAATCTATTGAATTTAATATTACTTTTCTCTATACTGCACAACCTCAAAGCCGACATAGCTCAGATGGTAGAGCAACTGACTTGTAATCAGTAGGTCCGCAGTTCGATTCCGCGTGTCGGCACCATATAATAAGATAACCCGTTGATTTTAAAGCTAAAATCAACGGGTTTTTTTATTTATACCATCAAATATACCAACCATATAAATTTACATATCAATAAATTTTGTTTCAATTAAAAGTATGTGATCAATTCTGAGATATTGAGCAAGACCCTACCAGCATTACATATAATGTTTAACGTTATACTATTATTGGTGGTAATATACGTTTTATTAAATAAAAATAATAATTATGAGCGTGATAAAGGATAAATTGAAAATAGTAGCTAGAAAGTTAGTTATTAATCTAGAAGAGATAAAATCCTCTCATATTCACAAGGGGGTTAGAGGAACTTCTTCAGAAGTTGTTTTTAGAAATTTTCTTAAAGAATACCTTCCTCCAGATAATAGAATTGGGGAAGGAGAAGTTATTGATTTAAATAACCAAACATCAAAACAGCTTGACGTAATAATTACAAACTCATATCACCCTTATCTAAATGATTTAAAGGAACCAGGCTTATTCATAATTGAGGGTGTTTCTTGTGCAGGAGAAGTTAAAACTAATCTTGCAAGTAAAGATATAGTAAAATTAATAGAAAGTTGTATAGCTTTTAAAAAACTTACCCCTAAAATATCTAAAGGCACACAAATAAGTAGCAATCCATCAGATATTGAAAGATTTGTTCAGCATAGACCTTATTTTGTTTTTGCATACAAATCACAATTAAAAATTGAAACTATTCAGAGTCAATTGATTGATTACTATAATGTGAATAATATTCCCATTAGTAACCAAATAGACGCTGTTTTTTGTTTAGATAGAGGATCAATTATAAACTTTGGGGATGGTAAAGGTAGCCTTAAATATAAAACTCAGGCTCAAAATTCTATACCAGGATTCAATATGACTAGTACTAATGGTTCAGACAGTTTAATACAATTAATAAGTTGGTTAAGTGTTTCAATAAAAAATCTAGCATTTTCAAGCCCTCCAATAATTCCATACTTAATAAATAATATTCAAGAATAATTAGAGGGTAAAACCTAGAGTATTTAAACAAATATACGTGATCTGCACCATCAAG
>JBGCFT010000270.1:0-3167 GCA_045107085.1 Marinicellaceae bacterium
TTAATAAGAAATTATATCCAATCGCAAGCTGAAAAAGTTTCAGCGGCCTTATTAATGGTGGATAACTCAGACATGACCGTTAAAGCGTATATTGGTAGTGCCGATTTCTTGAGTCAATCTCGCTCTGGCCATGTCGACATGATTCAGGCGATTCGCTCTCCAGGCTCAACACTCAAACCTTTTATTTTCGCGATGGGAATTGATCAAGGCATAATTCATTCTGAATCATTATTGTTTGATGTGCCACAATCATTTAATGGATATAGGCCAAAAAATTTCACCGATTCATTTCACGGAGCAGTCAGTGTTTCACAAGCATTAGGGCGCTCATTAAATATGCCAGCAGTACAAGTCTTGAATGAAATTTCACCCGAATCATTTTATGCCAAGATGAAAAATGCAGGCTTATCTATTCAATTACCCAATCAAGCCAAACCCAATTTAACATTAGCACTGGGCGGCGGTGGAGTAAAACTGCAAGATCTGGTGGGATTATTTAGTAGCTTAGGACGACAAGGTCAAGCAGCTAATATTAGATTTAATTTAAATGAGAAACTACAAAATAAACCCTTATTGTCAGCAGGCAGTGCGTGGATAGTTCAGAAAATATTATCACAAGTCTCAATGCGGTCTATGAATTCTAGAGCGCTTCAATCAGAGAATTCAATTGCCTATAAAACTGGCACCAGTTATGGCTTTAGAGATGCGTGGGTTTTAGCCAGTAACAAAAAAATGACGTTAGGAATTTGGGTGGGACAAGCTGATGGATCATTTTTGGAAAATAACAGTGGCAGACAATCGGCAGTGCCATTATTGCAACAAGTGATGGCGATGTTGCCGAAACAATGGCATGAAAAAGTTGACAAGCCATTTAATGTCAACCAAGACACTATTTGTTGGCCATTGGGCACAAAAATCAATACACAAAGTGAAGATGATTGCCATAAAAAAAGAGTGGCTTATTTGCTTGAAGACACGGCACCTCCAACCATCAATGATCCATTAAGCAATGGATTTTCAACAGGTTTGATTTCCATTCAAATTGATGATGAGACTGGCAAACGTGTTTTACCAAACTGTTGGGACGGTCAAACAACAAATAAACAAGTCGCAGTGTGGCCCAAAATTCTAGAACCGTGGATAGCCAAACCCTATAGACGTGAATCTTTTTTGCCTGAGTTTAGTGAAGATTGTGCGATTATTCAATCGACTAATAAGTTAGAGATCACAGGTGTTCATGATCATGCCACACTATATCCGATCGCCTCCTCACAACAAATGCCTGAGGTTCAACTCACATTACAAGGGTCATCCGGTGAAAACTTTTGGTTTGTGAATGGTAAGCTACAAGAATCATCAAATAATGAGTTGATTTTAACCAACTTGAAACCTGACAACTACAAAGTCACAGTGGTCGATAACAGTGCCAACTATGCTGAAATTGAGTTTGAGGTGAGTTTGTAAAAGCCTTTACAAAAACCATACTATGTATTACTCTGTATTACAAATTAGTACATGGTGATAAAAGTGTCAATTACAAGCGTAAGGATTAAAGAGGATTTGAATGATTCACTTAAAAAGCTATCAGAAAAAACCCAGCGCAGTAAAAGTTGGATAATTAACGAAGCTTTGGCAGAATATATTGTTAAAGATCAAGTAGAATCACAAAAATGGTTAGACACTTTAGAAGGGTTAGAGTCAATAAGAAATGGTGATGTCATTGATTCAGAGGAAATATTTAATTGGATGAAAAGTTGGGGCACGGAAGAAGAGTTAGAACCACCAAAAGTTAAAAAATGAAGCTTAGTTTTTCAAAAGATGCCAGAAGTGACCTAGAAAGATTAAAAGAATTTATAGCATCGAAAAATCCAACAACGGCATTTCGTATAATCAATGAAGTCATTGATAGAATTAACAAATTAGTCAATTTTCCAGATTTAGGAATACAAGTCAAAAAAGCACCTGTTCCTGATGCATTGAGGGATTTATATATTCTCGATTATCATATTAGATATCTGAAGTTATCAAAGACAATAATCATTGTTAGGGTTTGGCATCAGAAAGAGAACAGGTAAATCATCTTAAAACTTGAATGTGCGTACGTAATAGCGTACAATTAATTTTATGAACATACTAAAAGTCACAGAAGCTCGCGCTAATCTCTATAAACTCATTGATGAAACTGCATCAACACATGAACCAATAGTGATTACAGGAAAAAGAAACAATGCTGTTCTAATATCTGAAGATGATTGGAATGCAATTTCGGAAACCTTATACTTAATGTCTATCCCAAATATGAGAGAATCAATAAAACAAGGAATGCTAGAAGACATCGAAGATTGTTCCAAGGAGCTTGATTGGTGAGTTGGGATTTAAGATTCACAAAACAAGCACAAAAAGATGCAAAGAAACTCAAGCATTCAAATCTAAAAACTAAAGCTCAAGATTTACTCAACATTTTAAAAGACAACCCATATCAAAATCCTCCACCTTACGAAAAATTAATAGGGGATTTAGAAGGTGCATATTCAAGAAGAATTAATATTCAACACCGATTGGTTTATCAAGTTTATGATGACTTACAAATAGTTAAAATTTTACGCATGTGGACACATTATGAATAACAACTTTGAACCTGTTATTTATAAAAAAATGGATAAAAAACTATTGGAAACTGATGATACTTATTGGATATTCCAAGAAGTAGCTGATCATATTGGTAGTTTGTTTGAAAATAAGGAAGATCATGTTTATGGTGTTGAAAAGTTATTAGATGCACCACAATGTGTAAAGAATATCCATTACTTATGGTTATTTTGCTGCGAAGTTGGCAGTGGAGGATTACAGAGTTATGTAATTAACTATTGGGCTGAAGATCTTGAGTGGCTATTAACTCATAAGGCATTGAAAGCTATTAATGCAGTTGATCTTTTGCATAGATTTGAATCGTGTATAAGATTAGGATTACAAGATAAAAACCTTAGTATAAAGCACGATTCTAGTAATTTTGTCGAAATGAAATTACATGATGAATATGACACATATGATAAAATAGATGAGAATATTTACGAAATCATTTACCAACCATTTGGGTATTTAGTTATTGAATATATCAAAAAATACAAACATGAAATATTTGAAGATTAATTATATTCCTATAATCG
>JBGCFT010000271.1:0-24849 GCA_045107085.1 Marinicellaceae bacterium
TCAGGACAAATAAACTCATTGGGGCAGCAAGCCATCATCAGTTATTTCAATAATGATATCAAACAATCCAAAGCCTATCTTGAGAAATCTGAACTGTTGATTGAATCTAGCAACGATTTAACTGCAATTATGTGGTTTCAACTAAGAAAAGCCACATTATTGGTTTATTTTGGTGAAAAAGAACAAGCTTATAACCTCTTGCAAAAAACATTAACTCAAATAAATAAACAGGGAATCAAAAACCCTGAAGTACTAGGACGGCTATACAATGAAATGGCTAGAGCAACAATTGGCAACAATCAGGAAGCTCTTGAGCACATGAGCAAAGCTGTAGATTATGCTAAATTACATTACGGTGAGTTAAGTCCAATCTATCAAACAAGACTTAAGTCAAAGTCCACTTATTTAATTGCTTTATTTCGCTACGATGAAGCCATTCAAGCCTTAAATGAATCAAGTAAAATAGCAGAAAAACTCTATTCAAAAGCTCATTCTAAATATATAAAAATAATTCATCAGAAGGCATATATATTTCATGATTTAGGGCAATTCAATTTGGCTAAAGAAGCATATATTGAAGCAAACGATGGAGATGAAAAATTATTTGGTATAAACAACCGAAGTTATGCAATAGGCATAAATAACCTCGCTTACCTCTATGAAGACATGGGTCAGCTGGATTTAGCTGAAAAACATTATAGAGAGTCCATCAAAATTAGAAGGCTAACTGATCCGGATAACCAAATTTTGATAGCATCATCCGAATCTAATCTATCGCGAACTTTAGCAAAAAAAGGGCAATTTGATAAAGCTGAAGAAATCTTATTGCCCTTATTAGATGTTTTTACAAAGCACAAAAAAAACAACTTATACAATGATATTGTTCTGGCTTCTGTCACCATCAGAAATGGAGAAAACGCCAATCAATGTTTAGATGGATTAAATAAAATTGAAACCATAATTACTCATTTAGAAAAACAATCACCCAAAAGTTGGCGCAGAATGTATGCTGAATTATGGATTGGAGAGATGTATGGTTTATGTGGGAAAAAGGCTGAAGCACATAAATGGCTTGATGCTGCATTAGAAAAATCAAAAACTATTTATATTGAAGGATCAGATGGTCAAAAACTGATGGCTAAAAGAGTTAAGGATTTAAAATCATAAATCGTATTCTAAGGTTATAACCAAGTAATTATATGTCTATGATTAATGATAAAATAAGTGGTATTGAAGATGAGTAACGAACAAAACACCCCTTCATTCAACCAACAAGTCAAACAACTGTTTTCGATTTGCGTGGATGAAACACAAGAACAACAAAAAGTTTTGATTGAGAAAAGTGCTTTTTCTGATCAAGTTAAATCTATGGTGGTTAGTTTGCTCGATTTTCAAACCGATGAAAGCTCAGAACTAACCGCATCAATAAGACAATCATTAGAAACATCGGTTGGCGTAGAAATGCTTAAAGCCGATAATATGGTTGAGTCATTTAAACTAGTCAAACCCATTGGTGCTGGTGGTCAAGGTGAGGTTTGGTTGGCTGAACGAAATGACGGCGAGTTTACCCAAAAAGTAGCGATAAAGTTTATAAAAGTCAGTCATAACCAACACGAACTGAGTAGATTTCAAACCGAACGAGAATTTCTTTCATCTTTGAGTCACAACAATATAGCTCAATTAATTGGAGGTGGAACTTACAAAGACAACCGTTTGTATATGATTCTTGAATGGATTGATGGTTTGCCTATTATTGATTACGCTAAGAAAAACTTAAAGACTATTGATCAACATTTGGATTGTTTTAAACAAGTGTGTCATGCAGTCAATTATGCCCATTCAAAAGGCATTATTCACCGAGATATTAAACCATCGAATGTAATGGTCACAAAAGATGGCACGGTAAAGTTATTAGATTTTGGTATTGCTAAGGATCTTGAAAGCGGTAAAGATATAACTAAAAGTGCTACGATGATGACGTTTGCTTATTCCAGCCCAGAACAAATTAATGGACTAGAAATTTCTACAGCCACAGATGTGTATGCGTTAGGCTTAATTTTATATGAATTATTAACCCATCATAAAGCCCAACAAAACAATACCGAATCTCATGCTGAATTAATTCAGCAAATTACTGATATCACTCCACAAATCCCCAGTAGCATAATGGACAATCCTGTATTTCCAGCTTCGAAGCTTAAAGGAGATTTGGATAATTTAATAATGATGGCACTTCGAAAAGAACCTGAAAGACGTTATGCCACGGTTAATCAAATGTTGTTAGATGTTGAACACTATCAAAACTCAAAACCTTTGACTGCCAGTGGCGATAGTTTAATCTATAAATTTAAGAAATTCGTTAACCGCAATAAAACAGTCACCGTTTTAGCAATTGCGCTTATGGCGTTTTTGATTGGTTTACCTATTTACATGTACCAGACTCAAAAAGAAGTCAGTTTACAACGTGATATTGCTAAAGAAACATCTGACTTTTTAATCAATATACTCGAATCTGCATCGCCATTGGGAGTCAAAGGCAAAGACACCAACTTATCCGATGTGTTAACCATGGGTAAGAGGCAAATTGAATACAATTTTGAAGAATTACCAGAAGTTAAAGCGCACATGTATGATACTTTAGGTAAGATTGAGCATAATTTAGGAAACAATGTTAGTGCCATAGAACATTATAAAAAATCGGAACAGATTTATTCAAAATTAAATAACGTTGCAGGCCAAATTAATTCTATCGGACAACAAGCCATTCTCAGCAATTTTGATAGCAATGTTGAAGCGGCGAAAAAATTGATTGAATCTGCAGATAAGTTAGTATCTTCAGCTAAAGATATTAAAACAGTATTGTGGCATAAAATTCGTAAAGCGACATTGTTAATATATTTTGGTGAGGAGTCGCAGGCCTATGACTTGTTACAAGAGGTGCTCAAACAGATTAATGCCAACAATATAAATGATATTGAGCTTAAAGGCAGGTTGTATAATGAGTTGGCTGGAGCAACAATTTATAAAGATGATGAAGAAGCATTAGAGTATGCGGGTTTATCATTAGAATATGGCAAACAGTTTTTTGGTGAGTACCATCCGCTTTATCAAAGACGGTTGAAAACTAAATCATTTCATTTAATTAGACTTCATAAGTACAAAGAGGCAATTAATGTACTAAACCAATCAATCAGTCTTGCCGAAAAATTGTATTCAAAAACACATCCTTCTTATATTGAAGTCATATCAGAAAAAGCCATTATTCATCACGATAGAGGCGAGTTTACCAAAGCAGAAAAAATCTATTTAGAGGTGCAAGAGCAAAACGAAAAACTAGGAGTTATTAATAGCAGAAACCAAGCGCTTTCAATTAATAATTTAGCCTATCTTTACGAAGACATGAGTAAATTGGAATTGGCCGAAATAAACTATAGAAAGTCAATTCAGCTTAGGAAGGGAAAAGAGCCAGATAATGCCTCATTCATTGCTTCTGCAGAATCTAATTTAGCCAGAGTTTTGTCTAAAAAAGGGAAGTTTTTAGAAGCAAATAAATTAATCCAATCAGTAATTTCAGTATACAAGGAAAATAATAGGAATAATTTATACAACGAACTCATATTAATATCTACAATTTTGAAAGAAGGTAAGGAGGCCAAGTCATGCAATATTGGGCTAGATAATTTAAAAAGTATTATTTTACGAATTGAAAAAAAATCACAAAAAAGCTGGCGCAGAATGTATGCAGAATTATGGATTGGAAAAATGTATGGTTTATGTGGAAATAAATCAGAAGCACTTAAATGGCTTGGTGCAGCATTAGAAAAATCAAAAACTATTTATATTGAAGGATCAGATGGTCAAAAACTGATGCAAAATAGAGTGAATACTGTTATTGAAAGTTTTAAACATTAATCAATAACAGTAATTTAAATCAGAAAAAAAGTTTAATAAAATTTTAGATTATTTGATATTGAATACTGGTTTCTTTTTCCTTACAGGAGGGGAAACGTATTTTTCACGACGAATTTGAGGCACAGGCAAACCTTTCTCTTTGAGAAGATTAAAAGCATCATCTACCATGGCAGGGTTTCCACAAAGATAAACCACATCATGTAAAGGGTCAAACTCAATTTGCTTAAGATAAGTATGCACATGACCGTTAAAATCTAACTCTGATGGATTGCTCATTGGCTCGCGACTCAAGCAACTGACATAGTAATAGCCATCAGTTTTAGCATTCTCTCTAAATTCAGATTGATACAATAACCCTTTTTCGTTTCTGGCTCCCATCACTATATAGATTTCTGCGCCTTCATCAATTCGTTGAAACAATTCACTAGTCATTGCCCTGTAAGGCGTGACTCCTGTACCTGTAGCAACAAGAAAATAACGTTTCCACATTTGATCGGTTAAACAAAAACGGCCATATGGAGCCATGGCTTCAATTGTATCTCCAATAGAAAGATTTTGTAATCCAACAGTGGCTAAACCACTTTCAACCCATGCCACTGCCAATTCCACCTCATCTATAGTATCGGAATTATTCTTTAAAATATTAGCAATTGAATAACTGCGAAACACTTCTTCGGAGTCCTGCTGGAAAAGCAACCTTAAAAATTGGCCGGCAATGAGTTCTATTGTTTCATCGTTCTCAATTCTAAATTTGAAATGAACAGTATTATTATCTAAATTTGTGGTGGAAATTAATGTTAATTGAAATCTGTCTGGCATTAAATGAGGCCCTATAAAAAGATGTATTCTAAACAATATATAAGGAATAATCCAAGCTCAGATTAAAAAAAGTAATTGTTTGTAATATTTAAATTGATGCTTGACATGTGTGTTTAGGCTGTTATATTAAACAATACGAAATAAGTTCGTAAAATATATTTTAACTTAACTTAAAAAAAACAGTCTAGGAGACTTTAAAAATGAAAACAAATTTTAACAAACGAACAGCTTTATTTTTAAGCATGTTTGCACCGTTAACTATTGGTTTTACATCAAGCGCTGTAGCACAAGAAGAAGGTTCAGAAAAAGATGTTGAAGAAGTGGTAGTACTTGGCTCACGCCGAGCTGCACGTTCAGCAACAGATTCTGCTGTTCCTGTTGATGTCATCGGCGGAGAAGATTTTGTAAACCAAGGTGCAACTGATCTAAGCACATTACTTAGAAATGTGGTTCCTTCATATAACGTCAATACACAAGCGATTGCTGATGCTGCCACTTTGGTAAGGCCAGCAAATTTAAGAGGTCTCGCACCTGACCATACTTTGGTATTGGTTAATGGTAAAAGAAGACACCGTGCTGCCGTTATTTCATGGCTTGGAAATGGTGTAGCTGATGGTTCTCAAGGACCAGATATTTCACAAATCCCAGCTATTGCGCTAAAACAAGTTGCAGTCTTGCGTGATGGTGCAGCAGCTCAGTATGGTTCTGATGCTATTGCAGGTGTTATGAACTTTGTATTAAATGATTCAAATGAAGGCGCAAGTTTTGAAGCCAGATATGGAGAGTTTTACGAAGGTGATGGCGCTACTTATTCAATTGCAGGAAATGCAGGTTTCCCATTTACTGATGATGGTTTCTTCAATGTCAGTTTTGAATACGGTGAAACAGATGAAACCAGTAGAAGTGTCCAAAGAGACGATGCCCAAGCATTAATTGATGCAGGAAACAACGCAGTTGCTGATCCTGCCCAAGTTTGGGGTCAACCAATTATAGATAATGATCTTAAGTTGGTTTATAACATGGCTGTAAGCCTTGATGAAGACCGAGAAGTTTATGCTTTTGGTAACTATGGTAACAAAACAGTAGACGGTGGTTTTTTCTTCCGTAATCCTAATACACGTGGCGGAGTATTTGCTGGACCAGGTGTAACTGATGTAGATCCTGATACTGGCGTAGAAACATTTTATCCAACAATTTTAACAGGTGATTTAACACCTGGAGCATTAAATAACGATGCATGCCCAATTGTTCGAATTATAGATAACGTTCCAGATCAAGATGCACTAGATGATTTAGCTGGTGCTAATTGTTTTGCATTTAATCAATTGTTCCCTGGTGGGTTTACTCCACGTTTTGGTGGTCAAGTTAATGATTTTGCAACAACAGTTGGTTTAAGAGGTGTAAGAGATGATGGTTTAAACTATGATTTCAGTGCCAGTTATGGAAGAAGTCATGTTGACTTTACTATCAGAAACACAGTAAACGCATCTTTAGGACCACAAACTCCAACAAGCTTTAACCCTGGAGCCTATGAGCAAGTAGACAAGAACTTTAATGCAGATTTTAGTTTTCCTGTTAGTACAGAGATGTTTCACTCAGATTTAAATGTTGCTTTTGGTGGTGAATACCGATCTGAGACATTTACTGTTACTGCTGGTGATCAAGCTTCTTTTGAAATTGGTCCTTTAGCAGCGCAAGGCTTTAGTTCAGCTTCAAATGGCTTCCCTGGATTTTCTAATCTAGCAGCTGGTGAGTTTGAACGTTCTAACTTTGCAGCGTATATCGATTTAGAAGCCGACATTACTGAAAGATTATTGATGGGTGTTGCGACTAGATTTGAGGATTTTGCTGATTTTGGAACAACATTAAACAGTAAATTAACAGGTCGTTTTGAAATTACAGATTCATTCGCATTACGTGGAGCATGGAGTACGGGCTTCAGAGCGCCAACTCCTGGTCAGTCTAATGCTTTCAATGTATCCACGCAGTTTGAAGATGGCATGTTAGTAAATAACGGTACTATTCCTTCAACTAATCCTGTTGCTGTATCAAGAGGTGGAAAAGCTTTAGAACCTGAAGAATCAACTAACTACACTTTAGGCGCTGTCTTTAATGTAGGACCAGTTGATTTTACAATCGATTTCTTTAAAATTGATTTGGATGATCGTTTAACATTATCTCAAAATAACTCATTGTCACAAGAAGAGATTGATGGATTGATTGCATCTGGCGTAACCAGTGCGGCCAATTTAAGAAATTTCAGATTCTTCACCAATGGTTATGACACTGAAACTGAAGGTGTAGACATAGTTGCTACATACTCTGTTGAATTGGGTGGCGGAAATACAGATTTTGTATTGTCATTTAATCACACTGAAACAGAAGTTGTGAGTGTTGATACATTCATTAATGAAGAAGGTCAGCCTGAGCCATTGTTGGGTGCTGAGAGAATTTTAGAGCAAGAAAGAGGATTACCAGAAACACGTTGGAATTTTTCTGCTAATCACACACTTGGTGATTGGAGCTTTTTAGGACGAATCAGTCATTACAGTGGTATATATGACACGGGCGATAATTTCTTTGTTGGTGACAACATGATTCTTGACGCTGAAGTATCATATGATTTCTCAGACAGTTATAGAGTGACATTAGGCGCTCAAAATATTACTGATGAGTACCCTGACGTGAATCCATTTGCAGCTTCAGGTGCAGGTAATGCTTATGGGCAAGCCTCTCCAGCTGGATTTGGTGGTGGTTTTTACTACTTAAGATTCCGTTACGATCTATAAGTTAATTAATCTATGTATGTTAATTTATACATAAATTATTAATTGCGATGGAAAATGCCCGTTGTTTTGTTCAATGGGCATTTTTTTTACAAAAAATATTGTTTAACGATATTTTGAATTCAAAAAAACAAAACAAATAAAATAATTGAGAGAGTACAATGCAAATTAGCACAAAAATTGTAACATTAAAAAAATCTCTAACTTTAATAGCAACACTGTGTCTCACAACAACTGGTTATGCACAACTAGATGACGTCGTTAAAACAGGTGAAGCTAAAGTTAAAGAAGCACAAAGTTCACAAGCAAAAGTCGACAAAATTGTCGATTCTTCACAAGCCAGATTGGTTGAATACAGAAGTTTACTTAAGCAAGTTGATGGGCTTAAAGTATATAATGAACAATTATCTACTCAAATTGAAAGTCAATTGAGGTTGATAGATAAATTTGAAACTTCAACAGCACAAGTAGCGATAATTGAACGTCAAATGTTGCCGTTAATCATGAAAATGGTTGAAAGTCTTGGTGAATTTGTAGACCTGGATTTACCATTTCACGAACAAGAAAGAGCTGAAAGAATGCTTTTCTTAGAAGAAAATTTAGAACGTGCTGATGTGGATATATCAGAGAAATTTAGACAAATATTGGAAGTTTACCAAATTGAAAATGAATACGGACGCAAAATAGATTCCTATTCACAAATTATAAATATAGATGGAACTGATCATGAAGTTGATGTATTAAGAATAGGAAGAGTGGCAATGGTTGCTCAAACTAAAGATACAAAGTTAAGTGCAGCTTATGATAATGCAGCAAAAAAATGGACAGCCATTGATAATGGCACTTACCGAAACTCCATAAAAAATGGCATTAGAATGGCTAAGAAACAAGCCACAATTAATGTCATGACAATGCCTATACCAGCACCAGAGGTGGTAAAATAATGAAACATTCAAGACTTATAACACTGATAATACTTTTGATTGCAGGCATGAATGTCAGTTTGGCTGCGGAAAATATTTCAATGGATGATTTGCTTAATAAAGTTAAAGCTGGTCGTTCTGCTGATAATGCAGACAATAAAAGACGTGAGCAAGAATTTATCAATCAAAAACAACAACAAGAGCAGTTGATTCGAGATACCAAAGCACAGATTGCCAGATTAGAAGCGCAATCATCTCAAATGGAAGTTCAATTCAATGAAAATGAACTCATAGTTGAAGAAAAAAGAAAACAAAGAGATGAAAGACTGGGTTCTCTTAAAGAATTATTTGGTCACCTAACATCTTCAGCTGGAGAATTACGCGGACGTTTTGCTAATTCTTTGACAACGACGCAGTTTCCAAACAGAATTGAATTTTTAGATGGTTTAATCAAAAAGATGAATTCATCTACAGATTTACCTTCTATGGAAGAGATTGAAAAAATATGGTTTGAGATGCACCGTGAAATTACTGAATCTGGTAAGGTAGTCAAATACAACACTAATGTTGGTACAGATGGACAGAAAGAAGTAGTCAGAATTGGACTATTTAATTTAGTTTCAAATGGCGAATACCTTTCATATGAAGCAGACACAGGCAATGTCTCAGTGTTAGCTCGACAGCCTGAAGATTTTCTAGCTGAAGCGCAAGCATTTCAATCAGCAACTTCTGGATTTATGCCAGTAGGTATCGATCCAACAGGTCCATCCGGCGGTAGTTATTTGAATGCTTTAATTAATTCACCCACATTAGAAGAAAGGTGGCATCAAGGAAAATTAGTTGGATACATTATTACAGGAATAGCCATCTTCGGTATTCTTTTAGCAATTTGGCGATTCATAGTTTTGAGTGGTATTTCTGCGAGAGTAAGGAAGCAACTGAAAAGTAAAGATCTATCGAATAAAAATCCATTGGGCAGAGTTTTATATGCTGCTGAAAATAATAAAGGAACAGATGTTGAAACTTTAGAATTAAGATTAGGCGAAGCAATACTAAAAGAGAGATCTGGAATCAATAAAGGATTACCGTTATTAAAAATTATTTCTATGGTCGCACCATTACTGGGATTATTAGGAACAGTTACTGGGATGATTATTGTATTCCAAGCCATAACCATTTTTGGTGCTGGAGATCCTAAAGCCATGGCTGGTGGTATTTCTAGTGCATTGGTTACGACTGTTTTAGGCCTTGTTGCTGCGATACCAACATTGTTGTTGCACACATTCTTAAGTGGTAAAGCCAAGAGCATAATGCATGTGTTAGAAGAGCAGAGTGCAGGTATTTTAGCTGAGAGATCAGAGCAGAAGTAAAGGAGAATAAGCCATGCTTATATTTTTACAAGATGCTTTTGAGGCAATTGATAACTTTTTTAATAAAGGTGGACCGGTATTGTATGTAATAGCGGTCACCACATTTATTATGTGGGTAATGATTTTAGACAAAATTTTATATTTAAAATTTGGCTATCAAAAAGATTTTAAATCTGTATTAGAAAAATGGACTTCTCGTTCGGAGCATAAATCATGGAATGCTCACGCAATCAGAGATAAATTAATATCTGAAACCCAAGAAAAGATAAATAAAAACATTCCAGTCATTAAAACACTCATAGCTTTGTGTCCGTTATTGGGGCTGTTGGGGACTGTTACAGGCATGATTGAAGTATTTACAGCGCTCGCTATTACTGGCGGCGGTGATGCTAAATCAATGGCAGGTGGTGTTTCTAAAGCGACAATTCCAACAATGGCAGGAATGGTAGCTGCTTTATCTGGAGTTTTTGCCAATACTTTTGTTACTCAATTAGCAGAAAAAGAAAATAAATTAACAGAAGAACACCTGACATTTGAATAGTCAGGTTTTCTCATAATATTACAAGAGAATAATAATGCGTAGAAGTTTTATTTCAGAAGCAGCAAACGAAGAAGAGGGCGCCATTGACTTGACGCCAATGCTTGATGTGGTTTTTATCATGCTCATCTTTTTTATCGTTACTGCAACATTCATCAAAGAATCCGGTGTCGAGGTTAATCGACCTGAGGCCAGTACTGCCAATCAAAAAGACAATACAACTGTTCTCATAGCTATCAGTGCTGATAATTCTATCTGGATTGATAAAAGAAGAGTTGATGTGCGATCTGTCAAAGCGAATATTGAAAGATTACATGCAGAAAATCCTGAAGGTGGAGTGGTTATCCAAGGTGATAAAAATGCCACATTAGAAACATTTACTTCGGTTTTAGATTCTGCCAGAGAAGTCGTAGGCAATGAGAAAGTCTCATTGTCAGTGGACGGAAAATAGGAGTACTTATGGTTATTAAAAGAGCCTTAATTACATTCCCAGTAGCATTTTTGGTAACGGCATCGTTAATCATATTAATGGTTGCATTAATTGAATTCAGTGATTCGCCAATAGATAAAGAAAAGCGGACAAAATTGCCTGATATTTTTATGCCTGAATCTGAATTGATGGTCAATCGAGAAGTGCAAAAACCTGAAAAACCAGAGGTTGATGAACAACCACCACCAGAGATACCGCAACAGGATTTTGATCAAGTTGACCCTGACTCTCAAATTGGAGCTATCAATGCACCAGATAGTATGGGTGCAGATTTAGATTTAAGTATAGGAACAGGCTTATCAGCATCTGATGGTGAATTTTTACCCATTGTTAAAGTAGCACCTCAATATCCTTCAAGAGCGTCTTCAAGAGGCATAGAAGGATATGTTTTGCTTGAGTATACGGTAACTAAACAAGGCACTGTTTTAGATCCCATAGTTATTGAAGCAAATCCTGCAAAGATCTTTAATAGGGCAGCCATTAATTCGGCTTTAAAATACAAGTACAAACCCCGTGTTGTAGATGGTGTTCCTCAAGATGTTAAAGGGGTTAGAACCAGAGTAACTTTCCAATTGGAGGATTAATAGGATGAATAAAATAAAATTATTACTGATTATATTTTGTATTACATTTTCAAGTTTCTCAATTGCCGCTGGTAAGGAAAAACAAAAGGCAACAGGTGCAATTGATGCAAAAACATTTGAGAAATTAATGCAAGCACAAGAACTAACAGAAGCAGGCAATCATGATGAAGCCATTGCAGTTTTAGATGTATTGAAAAACAGAGGTAAAATAAGTGGATATGGAAAATCTCAAATGTGGAATTTCTACGCCTTTATATATGCCTCTAAAGAAGATTTCTCTAATGCAATTGATGCTTATAAGGAAGTTATTGCGGTTGAAGAGACACCCGAAGCACTCTCTCTTCAGGCAAAATATACCATTGGTCAATTATATTTTCATTTAGAAAACTTTGAATTATGCATTCAGTACATCAATGAATGGTTGGCAGGTGTTGAAAAAGCCACACCGACTGGACACATTATGTTGGCTCAAGCTTATTACCAATTACAAAAATATGATCAAGCATTAACAAATGTAGATAAAGCTGTTGATCTTGAAGTGGCCGCTGGACGCAAAGTGAAAGAAAATTGGTTGCGTTTAAAATCAGCACTTTATTATGATAAAGGAGATTTTGAAAACACGGCTAAAACTTATGAATTATTGGTAAAGTTATATCCCAAAACTAATTACCTCAAACAGTTAGCTGGTATGTATGGTGAATTAGGTAAGGACATGCAAAGATTAACAGTTTTTGATTCTATTTATTTAGATGGATCAATGGAAAAAAGTGGTGACATTCTTAATTTAGCTTATATGTATTTGGGTCAAAATGTTCCCTATAAGGCGGCAAAAATTATTGAAAAAGGAATGAACGATGGCAAAATCGAAAAATCACAAAAAAACATTGAGACTCTAGGTAATGCTTGGGCTCAAGCTAATCAACATGACAAAGCAATTCCTGTCTTAGAAGAAGCAGCAAAATTGGCATCTGATGGAAAACTTTATGCCAGGTTAGCAGGTGTATATTTTGATGCTGGTGATTATGCAAAATCAGCACAAGCAGCCAGTCGCGCAGCTGATAAAGGCGGCTTAAAACAAGCCGGTAATAATTATTTATTAATGGGAATGTCGTATTCTAATCTAAAACAATACAAAGATGCCCTTCAAGCTTTTAGACTGGCAAAAGAAACAAAATCAATTCTAAAAGACGCCAGAGCTTGGGAAAAACATACACTGCGTGAAATAAAATTGAAAGAAGATCTAGAAAAAAGTCAATTTGAATTAGAAGAGAAAACCAGAAAAACCCTTGAGTCGAAAGAAAACAATAAAGATGTTTAATTAGATCTTTTTTAACTTTAATAAAGCGCTCTATTTGAGCGTTTTTTTTATATGTCACATAAAACAATACTGTTCATAGATAATACCTATCCTGAGCCCTATCAGTTAGTAACGATAACTGAAAAAGCTCTAGGAGGCACAGAGTCGAGTATCATAAGAACTGCAGAGTTGTTATCTGTTAGATACAAAGTATATGTCGCACAAAAATATAGAAAAAAAATACACAAAGAAAGTGCTCACTTGCATTTTATACCAAAATCAAGTATTGAAAACTTAAATCCAGATTTTGTTATTGTTTTGAGAAAGTATACTGTATTAAAAGAAATGTCTAAATTATTTCCTAATGCTAAAATTTATTTATGGATCCATACCTATAAAAATTATGAATATGTTCTTAAAAGGCCAGGCATTTCAAAAATAAAGGCACAAATTATTTGTAACTCGAATATACACAAAAAACAGACAAATACTTTGCTGAATAAAACAGTAGTAGGCAAAATTTTATCACTCTTTTATAAGAATACTCCAATTCACTATTGTTACAATCCTATTGAAAAACCAGTGCATATTAAGTCGGAAAGAAGGCCAAATAAGCTTTTGTTTTTTTCTTCGCCAAACAAAGGCTTGAAACAAGTCATTTCAAAATTTATAGAAGTAAGAAAGTTCCTGCCTGATTTAGAATTACATATCGCAAATCCAGGCTATAAAAGTAATGATAAGGACATTACAATTAAAAATATTTATTATTTAGGAAGTTTGGAGCATGATAAAATGATGCAACATGTTCGAGAGTCTTTGTGCATTTTTTATCCTCAAAGCACATTTGCAGAAACATTTGGGTTAATATATGCAGAGGCGAATGCTCATGGCACTGCCATTATTGCAGGTGATATAGGTGCTGCAAAAGAAATTTTATCTAATGAAAACCCACCCATTGATATATCTAATATTAAAACCTTGGTTCAAACAATAAAAAATTGGCAACAACAATATCCTGTTATTTCCTACAATGAAAAATTTAGTAAAACAAACATAATGAATCAATGGGAAAAAGTTTTCGGATCTCAGTAATAAACCTATGTGGTAATAAAGATTAGAAAAAAAATTATTCTATTTCGAGTTTTTTAATTCTGTATCTTAACGCTCTAAAACTAATACCAAGTATTTTTGCTGCAGCTGTTTTATTGTTTTTAGTTAAATTCAAAGCATTTTTGATTTCTTGAATTTCAATCTCTTCTATATATTCTTCAAGATTTTTATCATTTCTTTGTGACAAGAGTTTTGGTTCTTTGTCTTGACTAAAACCTAAATCTGATTCGCGAATTAAATTATTATCACATAAATTAGCAGCTCTTTCTAAAATGGTTTTAAGTTCAAGAATATTGCCTGGGTATTGATAGTTGCATAACGTATTTAAGGCTTGTGAATCCAGTTTGCAAGGCAATTGTTCCCATGTGTCTGAATACTCTTTTAGTATGTCTTTGCACAAACCTGGCAAGTCATCTTTGTGCTGAATTAATGGCAAGGTTTTTAAAGTAATCACGCACAGTCTATCGTAGAGTTCTTGTTTAAACTCACCTAGTTCAATTTTTTGTTTAATATCATCAGTAAATGCACAGATAAATCGGATATCTAAATCTATGGTTTTGCCATTGTCTACTTCGATGGCTTTAGTGCTCAATATCTTGAGTAATCGTTGTTGCATAGATAACGCCAGACCACTAATGTTTTCTAAAAAAAGTGTACTACCATTGGCTTCAACTAAAAGACTATTTTGAGATTTATCTCCAAAAAGTTCAACGATTTCTTGATGATTTTCAATACAATTAAAATTATAAAACTTTTTATTATTGCGGTGTGAAAGATTATGAATACACATGGCAATTAGCTTTTTAGATGTATACAACGGGCCTTCGATGGCAATGTAAGATTGGGATTTTGCAACCTTATAAATTTGGCTGTTTAAATTGCTGATATAGGAAGACTTGCCAGTGAGTTTTGTTGGGCCAGTAGTATTTTGTTGGTCACTAGATGTAGAAGACTTTATGGCATTGGCAACAAGGTTTCTTAGAACTTCAATGCCTATTGGCTTTGTAATAAAATCAAAGGCGCCCTTTTTTAAGGCTTCAACAGCATGGTTAATGGTTCCATAAGCGGTGATAACTGCAATTGGTGTGTTTGGATATTTTTCATTAACATATTCAACAAGTTCTAATCCATTACCATCAGGTAGCTTCATGTCTGTCAAACAGAAATGAAATGTGGTTTTATCTAACTCACTTTTAGCAGCGCCAACAGTTTCGGCAGTAAAAACAGTCAATCCCATTCTGCCAAGCGATATTTTTAATAGATGCAAGATATCAGGTTCATCATCAACAACTAATATTTGTATATTCGACATTAATATTGTCCTCCTATTGAATTATCTTATCACAATGATTTGAGTTTCTATCAAGTATTTTAAATATTATTTAATTCTAAAATATTTCTTCTTAACAATGGACCAAAATTTAAATAATCAAATAATTTTTGAATACGGTCATGATTAATTGGTCCTCTTGAAATTTCATAAGAATCTAATGGAATATCAGTAACGATTTGGGTCAGTTTTTTAGCAAGAATGGCATCCTTTTTATGTGCTGCAATTTTTTTTGCACAAGATTTTGCTCCACGAAAACTGAGGTAAGTAATTTCTGTGTGTCTTTTGAGTATTTCATCTAGAGTGTTAAAATGATTCAGTAAAATTATAGCTGTTTTCGCACCAATACCTGGTACGCCTTTAATATTATCTACGCTGTCACCAGTTAAGGCTAAAAAGTCAGCGATTTGGTATGGGTGAACACCAAACTTGAGGAGTATCTCACTTTCATTGAGGGCACTATCTTTACCAAAATTCCACCATGTATCATTGCTATTCACTAGCTGAGCTAAATCTTTATCTGCAGAAATAATGTGGTTCCTAAATCCTAAATTATTGAAATGATAGGCCAAAGTTCCAATGAGATCATCAGCTTCGTAATACCCATCAGAATAAGTCGTCACACCCATTACTTCAGCGACTTGTTGACATAACTTAAATTGCCTTTTTAAATCATCAGGAGCAGGTTCTCTATTGGCTTTATACTCTGGATAGATTTCATTCCTGAAAGATGTCTCAAGTGATTCATCAAAAGCACAGGCTATATATTTGGCTTTAGTTTTGTGAATAAACCGTGCTAAAAAACGAGCAAATCCGTAAACAGCATTAATATTGTCACCGTTTTTGGCTTGAAATTGATCTGGCATTGAATAGTAGCTTCTAAAAACAAAGATACTGGCATCAATTAAATAAGCATCATTTTTCATGATTGGATAATCTAGCCGACCAGCATACCTGCAAAGTTTGCTGACAACAAAGAGGCCAACGTTCCACCCAGTAGAGCCTTCATTCCAAACTCAGATAAACGTTTTCTTTGGTTTGGAGCCAGTTGCCCAATTCCTCCAACTTGAATGCCGATGGAAGCAAAATTGGCAAAACCACAAAGCATATATGTTGCGATTAGAACTGATTTTTCGTAAGTCAGGTGCATACTGTTTGATACATCTTTAAATTCAGCTAAATTGATATAGCCAACAAATTCACTGGCTATAATTTTAACGCCCAATAATTGCCCTAAAATAGTGACATCTTCTTTTGCAACACCTATTAACCACATTAATGGCGCAAAAGTATATCCCAAAATAAATTCTAAAGATAGTTGTTGATAAATTGTATTCGAAGCAACCCACTGATTTATGGTGCCAGAAATACTATAAGTTCCTGGAACAAATTCCCTATTTTCATAATAATTTAAAAACGGCAAAAAGCTGTCCATTAAACTGACGTTATTGAGAACAATCCTTAAGTATCTATAAAAAACTAAGGCGACAATTAAACCTAAAAAAGACAATAAAAATGTTTTGATATGTGGAGAATGTTCTCGCTTCCAGTAGGCCAATCCACCTGATAGTATGGCAATGACAGCCCAGTCATAGAATGTTGTGAAGAATCCAATTTTCTCTAAAATATAGTTGGCCATAGCAATAAAGGCAAAGAAAACCAAAAGCATTGCGCCAATGTTTAATGCCAACTTCAGTCCTTCTGAAGTCCCTGTGGCCATAGCATCTAAGAAATTAGAACCTGCTTTTTCTTTGGTTACTTCAATGTTACTGTCAATTTTTTCTGCTTGCGGCATAAGTATTTTTGCTACCACAATGGCACCTGGTGCAGCCATAACAGAGGCACTGAGTAGGTGTTTCGCATAAAAGGCTTGCTGCACTGGATCATCACCACCTAAAAAATTAACATAAGCGGCTAATACACCACCAGCTACTGTTGCCATTCCACCTATCATTACCAAAAGAATCTCGGAACGATTCATCCGTTCTAGATAGGCTTTAATCATCAATGGAGATTCTGTTTGGCCTAAGAAAATATTGCCTGCCACTGAGAGTGACTCTGCTCCTGAAATGTTTAAGGCTTTGGTGAGGATAATGGCCAAACCTTTGACCACTTTCTGAATGACACCCAAGAAAAATAAAACAGAGGTTAAGGCTGAAAAGAATACGATTGTGGGCAAGATCATAAAAGCAAATGTTATGATTGGGCCTTCCATTTTTCCAGTATCGAAAGAGTTAAATAAAAATCCAACACCCGCTTTTGTAAATTCCATAACATCAACAAATCTTGCGCCAATAAATTCAAAAGTCCCTTTGACTGCAGGCACATACAAGACACCAATAGCAATCAATAATTGCATCAATAAACCAACACCAACTACTTTCCAAGATACTGATTTTCTATCTGAGCTGAACACATAAGCAATGGCCATCAGCGCAATCATCCCTATGAGCCCACGGGATATTGAAGTCATGCTAATCCCTTGGGTTGCGATTAATTCATTCATTATTATCTGTACTCTCTCTTTTATTCAACAATCATTATAATATCCAATTCATTTTTGTCAATTTAATAGATGACCATTAATCAGCTGGATAAATTAGTCAATTATTTTAGCAACTTTTTTTTACGTTCCATAAGTTGTGCAAAGGTCTCTTTTAAACCAATTTTTTGTTAATCATCTGCTCTATAATAGACAACTTTATCCATTAAATCTGGTCGACTACGTTCTTTTGGTGAACAGTTTGCCGTTCCTATGTGAAAGAAACCAGCAATTGATTCATGTTGACCAAGGCCCAATTCTTTTTGGGCTTGTTTATCATATGCGCACCAATTAGTGACCCATTGGCTAGCAAACCCCAAGGCAATGCTGGCTAGATTAATATGCTGACACACTGCACCACACGATAAAAGTTGTTCAAAATCAGGTGTTTTATGTACTACAGGAGAAAAAACAACAACAATTACGGTGGGCGCATAATTATATCTATTCTTTTCTGCTGTTATTTGTGCCGGTGTGAGTTCACATTGTTGTAATTTTATTTCACAGAATTTTTCGCCTAATTTTATTCTATTTTCTCCCTCAATAATGATAAACCGCCAAGGTTCAAGTTTACGGTGATCAGGAACCCTTGTTGCAATGGTTAGAATTTCATCAAGTTGTTCTTTGTTAGGTCCAGGAGATGTGAGGTTTTTGGATAAGACGGATCTTCTTGTCTTCAGTAATTGAATTGATTGTGGATACATAAAAGCGCTCTAATATTTTGAAAATTTGAATTGCATCATAAGTCAAATGCAAGCATAATAACCAAGATTAAAACAAACAAGAGTAACATATGTCAATAACTGTAGGGTTTATTAGTGAAGTTTCAGAATTGGAGCAAAGGGTTGCTTTGGTTCCAGAAACCACTAAGAAAATGATTAAAGCGGGTTGGAGTGTGGTCATGCAGAAAGGCGCTGGAGCACAAGCTGGATTTGTTGATTCCGCTTATGAGGGCTGTCAAATTGTCGATGATACTGAATCGGTTCTCAAAACTGCGGATGTTTATGTTTGTATAGCAGCTCCCTCAGAAGATACCATAAACAAGTTAAAAGACAATGCAATATTAGTGGGCATGATTGCTCCTTTTGCAGATAAGCAAAGATTTGAAAAGGCAAACCAGAAAAATCTGACAGTCTTTTCAATGGAATTAGTACCAAGAACATCCAGAGCACAATCTATGGATGCTTTATCATCACAAGCTTCAGTAGCTGGATATAAAGCTGTATTATTGGCAGCAGCAGATGCGCCACGGTTTTTCCCAATGCTTACGACTGCAGCCGGAACAATTCGCCCTTCGCAAGTTTTAGTCATTGGTGCTGGAGTTGCTGGTTTACAAGCGATAGCCACAGCAAAACGTTTGGGAGCAATGGTCATGGGATATGATGTGAGACCAGAAACAATTGAACAAATACAATCTTTGGGTGCTAAATTTTTAGATTTGGGAGTCGAGGCAACTGGTGAGGGCGGTTATGCCCGTGATTTAACTGATGCAGAGAAACAACAGCAGCAAGATGCTTTATCTGCATATTTAGCTAAAGTCGATATATTGATAACAACAGCGGCAGTGCCAGGACGTCCTGCACCCCGATTGATTACAGAAGAAATGACCAAAAATCTGAAACCTGGAACTGTCGTGGTTGATTTGGGTGCCGAAGGGGGTGGAAATGTTGCCAGAACTGAGAAAGGCAAGACCGTCAGGCACAATGGTGTGAATTATATAGGACCTGTAAACTTAGCGGGTTCTTTGGGTCTGCATGCAAGTGAAATGTACTCACGTAATGTCTGGAACTTGTTGTCATTAATGAAAGATAAAGATGGTAATTTTGCCATCAATTGGGAAGATGATATTTTGGAAGGAAGTAATGTAACAAAGGATGGCAAGACTGTTCATCCCATGGTAGTGGAGAAATAATATGATTGACGGTTTTGTAGCTTTATATGTATTTATGTTAGCGGCATTTGTTGGGAATGAGATCATTTCTAAAGTGCCAGTGGTTTTACACACGCCTCTAATGTCTGGATCGAATTTTATTCATGGCATCGTTTTGGTTGGTGCGATGGTGGCATTGGGCCATGCAGATACACAGTTAGAAAAAGTATTTGGTTTTATTGCTGTTTTTCTTGGCGCAGGTAATGCTGCTGGTGGTTATGTTGTCACTGAGAGAATGTTGGAGATGTTTAAAGCCAAAAAGAAAGACAAAGGAGATAAAAAATGAGCCAATATTTTCCAATGTTAATTAATGTCAGTTATTTTATAGCAGCGATTCTATTTATCGTAGGATTGAGAAGAATGTCAGCTCCTGGTACCGCAAAAGGTGGTATTGTATGGGCTGGTGTAGGTATGGTTATTGCCACAATTGTGACATTTTTAACACCTGATATGCACAATTATTGGTTAATTCTTGCGGCATTAGTCTCTGCCACCGTCATAGCGTGGGTGAGCGGTAAAAAAGTAGCTATGACTGATATGCCACAAATGGTAGCCTTATATAATGGTATGGGTGGTGGTTCAGCTGCGTTTATTGGTGCAATGGAATTGTACAAAGCCACAAACGGACATGTAATGACCTTTATCCCAACTTCACTGGCATTGATCGGTGTATTTATTGGGGCAATATCTTTAACAGGTTCTTTGATTGCATTTGGAAAATTACAAGGGCTGATAGATAAGCGTTATACTTTTCCGGGTCAAAATATTTTCAATGGCATATTTGCATTAGCAGTAATCGGGTTTGGAGTTTATACGTTCTATAATTTGGAAGCCATGAATCTGTGGATTTTCTTTGGCGGTTCATTAATGCTGGGTTTACTCATGACTTTACCGATAGGTGGAGCAGATATGCCAGTGGTTATTTCACTCTATAATGCATTCACTGGTTTAGCCGTATCCTTTGAAGGTTATGTATTAGGCAATTGGGCCATGATTGTGGCAGGTATGTTAGTTGGTGCAGCTGGAACATTGTTAACCCAGTTGATGGCAAAAGCCATGAACCGATCGATAGCCAATGTATTGTTTGGCTCTATGGGTGGTGGCGATTCAGCTGGTGGCGATGGCGAACAAGGTGAAATGAAAGAGATTGAAGGCACTGATTCGGCAATAATGATGGCATTTGCTGAACGTGTTGTGATTGTTCCAGGATACGGTTTAGCAGTAGCACAAGCACAACATAAATTGTGGGAAATGACACAATTACTCACTGAAAATGGTGTAGATGTAAAATTTGCGATTCATCCAGTTGCTGGTCGTATGCCAGGTCATATGAATGTTCTCTTGGCAGAGGCTGGCGTTCCTTATGACATGATTGAAGACATGGAAGATATCAACCCGCAATTTAAAAACACTGATGTTGCCTTGGTCATCGGAGCCAATGATGTGGTTAATCCAGCAGCACGTGATGACCCAAGTTCCTCTATTTATGGCATGCCGATTTTGGAATCCGATTTATCCAAAAATGTCATTGTTATTAAACGTGGACGTGGTACAGGTTTTGCAGGCATTCAAAATGGCTTGTTTTTTAAAGACAATACCAAGATGTTATTCGGCGATGCTCAAGATGCCATTTCTGAATTGATTCAAGGATTGAAAGAACTTTAAAAAAATCTTAAGCTCTATATTAAAAAGGCAACTTCGGTTGCCTTTTTTTATTTTCTGACATGAATTCTAAAAACATGTTGGAATTCTGGTCTTACATATTCTAGTTTTGCTCCATTAGACTTGCACATTTCACGACAAATATATAGCCCTAATCCAGTTCCTTGAGTATGGGTTGTAAAAAATGGAATAAATAAACTTTCTTCAACAATGGTTTCAAATGCTTTGCCATCATTTTTAAAGTCGATTAATACTTTTTTGTCTTCATTAATTATGTCTATAGTGACTTTATTATTGTCACCATGTTTGATGGCATTTTCAGCCAAGTTCCACAATAATTGGTAAAGGTGATTTTTATCAAAATTAATTAACAAAGATTCATGCGGGTAATTTATGGTGATCTGATCTTCGGTAAATTTGTGTTGTGAGCAGAAGTCTTTTTTGAATTTTTTTAATTTATTATACAAATTCAAGTTTGTTTTGTTGGCTATGTGTGGTTTTGACATCATGAGTATATCTTCAATGATGTTATTTGAACGTTTGACTTGCTTGACAATAATATCGGTTAATTGTTTGTCTTCAGGATCAATGGAATGTGATTCTTGCAATAGTTGAGCTGCCGAATAAATAGAAGCCATAGGATTACGTAATTCATGTGCTATCGTTGCCGATAATTGACCTAATGTGGCTAAATTGATTTGTTGTGATTTCTCATTGATTTGTTTTTGCTCTTCAATAAACAAGAGATTTAGTCCTGATTTTTCTTCCCAGTTAACTAAATAAAAGACTACATCTTCGCCATTAATATTAATATTTTTGCTTTTTGAGTCAGGTGTTGCAATGATTTTTTTAATGATATTGGTTGGGATTTTTTGTTTTTGAGACAAATCAAATAATTCTTGTGCTTTTGAATTAATTAACACTATTTTGTATTTTTCATCGAATGCAATAACCCCAGATTGCATTTGATCAATGACCATCTTATTGAGTTGTGACAAATCAATAATTTTTTCTTTTTGACGTTCAGAGAGCAATAGTGTTTTATTGTAGCTTTGGGTTTGCCGGATACCAACAAATGCAATGCCAAAATAAGTCAGAGAATACATTATTTTTGAAGCCATGCTTATTTCATGGATATCAATTCCTAATAAATGTGGTAAAACCCACAATAAAAGAGTAGCAATGATAGGCATGGCTAATATTTTGAATGCATGTCTGCTGAGGATTGAAAAGGAGCCAATGGTAATCGCTGGTAAAATTACCCAGCCATTATTAAGTCCATCAAACAAGAGAGCCAAAGCAATGATTATGGGTAAGTCCAATGTCAAGGCAACCATGCCAATTGTTCGGCTATGAGTTTTGAAAAGAACCGAGGCAATCCATATGAGAATAGAAATTGATAGGTAGATGCTGGCAATAAATCTGGCAATGTCTAATGTGTAACTAAATCCTATAAAGCCGCTGACATCCTTAAAAATAACGGAAAAAAAGAAAAAACTAATTAACAATCTAAACAGATTTAGATACCTTATACTTTGGTATTCATCAGGTTGGGTAATTCTTGTTTTATTTTTCATGGGGTGTGTATGTTAGTTCACTTTGTTTGACCTTATGAGACCACAACAATTTCCCATCCACGTCATAAGATTCAAAAGTAATGTTTCTGTCTTTTTTACTTCCAGTGAAGTTAAGCTTGCAGAAATTCTTTTCCACTACTAGAGTTTTAGGGATAATTGTGGGCTTTTCAAGCTCCTTGTCTTTGCGGCTGGCGTGTGTTCCTGAAGTAAAAGGTGAACAGGTTAGTTCTAACAAAGGATATGCCTTTTCTCGGTTTATTTTCAACATTTCAGTGTGGTGTTTGTCACCACTGAGAAAAACTATGCCCTCAATTTTTGTATCATCTATCCACTTCAGAAAATTATCACGTTCATAACGGTACTTATCCCAACCTTCTTTGTCATGAAAATCATTTAACATTTGATTGCCACCCACTATAATTTTAAAAGGTTGATTGGAAGCAATTAATTGGTTTTTTAGCCACATAATTTGTTCTGGACCAAACATGTGTTTGTCAGGACCATCTGGAAATCTTTCATTGCTGCGATGATAGCGGCCATCAAGTAGAAAAAAATCAGCATCATTGAATCTAACTTTTGTGAATATCCCTTGTGTTTCAGGCATGCCGTAACTTGGGTTGGCCCAAACATTTTTGAAAATATCGAGGCTTTTTTGTTTGTGAATAAAATAGCCACCACTGTTGTTGGGCCCAAAATCATGATCATCCCAAATTGCATAGTTCGAAAATTTAGAAAATATGGGTTGTAAAAATTCTCTGCTTTTGTCTTTGCTGGCTCGGTAGATCAGAGTTTGCTCGGAATCAAAATCCACTTCTCGATAATACCAGTTGTCACCCAACCATAACATCATATCTGCTTCTTGTGATGCAACTGTGTCAAAGATCTCATAACCACCCCCATAAGGTGTGCCAGCACGATCATGGACTTCCTCGTTCTCGAAATTACAAGAGCCTGTTAAGACTGAAAAATCTGGTGGATCAGTTCTCCACATCCACAATTTTTGTGTTTTGAATTGATAAATAGGATTTGTTTCTAATAGAGGCAGTTTATTAACCCAAATTTCATATTCATAAGCACTGTCTGTCTCTAGCCCACTCAATTTAAAAGTATGCATATTATAAGTATCTTGATTTATTCTTGCTTTTAAATATTTGGCTTGATTTTTTAGACCTTTTTTCCAGTATTTGATAGTAGCATAAGATGGTTTTTTTACTTCGATCCAGATATTTGCGCCTCTCAATGATGTGTGTCCTAGCATTGGTCCAGATTTTAAGGGTGACCCCATGAGGGTTTGAGATAAAAACAAAAATGCACAAATAAGGTATTTCATATCGAATCCTAATAAAATTGAGTGATTAAAAGATCTATTTTTTTTAAAAAGAATGTGTTTTCAAATTGTAACAAGCAATATCAATATAGGCAAAATTAAATTCAATATTCCTTAAATGTAACGAAATCTTAACAAATTACTTTTAGACTGCTGATATGTATGCGAAAATACGCTAGATTTCTTATGTCAAAATTTGATTGTGGAAATATCATTAGAGATTTTTGGATAGACAGAATATGGGTAATAACTGGTAATTCAATGACCTCTAGTAAAATTATTTAACTTATTAAGGGTGCTTTAAAAATGAAAAATATTAAGCGATTTAGTTGGGTTCTTATTGTGCTGATGATGGCAATAGCTCCAATGAGTGTAATGGCTCAGGATACTGCTTCTGCAATACGTGGAACAGTAACAGATACTGAAGGAAATATTGTGTCAGGTGCAACAGTTGTTGTAAAACACTTACCAACAGGTTCTACCAAAACATACACAACCAATGAATCCGGTAATTATCAAGCCAGAGGATTGAGAGTTGGTGGGCCATATATGGTCTCTATTTCTAATTCTGGTTATGCAGATGCAACACAAGAAGATATCTATATATCTTTGGGTGAAACACAAACCATTGATGCAGCCATTGCAGCCAATG
>JBGCFT010000272.1:0-3547 GCA_045107085.1 Marinicellaceae bacterium
ATGTAATGCAAATTCAAGTCAATACCGATCACCATGTTAAAGGCGGAGATTTATTAAAAAAGTATGTTGATGGCCTCTTAAATGATTCTTTAAATAGTTTTAAAGATGAAGTGACCCGGATAGAAGTTCACATATCTGATGAAAACAGTCACAAAGGTGGAGATGATGACTTACGTTGCACAATGGAAGCTCGACTAAGAGGCTTGAAACCGATTGCTGTCACTCATAATGCTGAAAATATTGATGCTGCCATTGCAGGTGCTGCGGATAGAATAACCAGATCTGTAAGAAAGACAATTGAAAAAAGACGCGAAATTAAAATAACACAAATCAGACAACAACAAGTTAACGAAGATAATTAAAACTAATCATCTTACAAATTTGAGATAAAATAATAAAAGCCAGCTTTTTGCTGGTTTTTTTATACCTCTGGCTACAGACCTCTGGTTAGAATGATAATCTAATTTTTTCAAATACTGCTAGCAATTAATTTCAATTCTTTCATTCTTAAAATAATAATGCATGATATTTTCTTGATGATTTTGAAATTTTGATACAGTAAATTGACATTTAAACTTGACATTAAAAATGGCTGTGAAGATTTATAAATCCTCACAGCCATTATTTTAAATCCATTAATAAAGTTTATTGACTCTATCGGTCAAGATTCATGACTTTAATCCAAGCTTTTATAAAATCATCAACAAACTTCTGTTTTGAAGTGTCAAACGCATAAACTTCAGCTACAGCTCGGAGTTCTGAATTAGAGCCAAAAATCAAATCAACAGGCGTTGCTGTCCATTTCAAATCACCAGTTTTTCGATCTCTTCCTTCATATATTCCAATATCATTGGATGCTGACCATACGGTAGACATGTCTAATAAGTTAATAAAATAATCATTGGTTAATGTTCCAGGATTATCTGTAAAAACGCCATGTTGACTGTCATTATAGTTGGCATCTAAGGCTCTCATACCACCTAATAAAACAACCATTTCAGGAACAGTTAAATCCAGTTGATCTGATTTATCAATCAACATTTCTGTTGGTGAACGGTAACTATTTTCCTCATCAAAATAGTTTCTAAATGCATCAGCTGTGGGCTTTAACAAATTAAAAGAGTTTACATCCGTATGCTTTTGTAAAGCGTCAGAACGGCCAGGATTGAAGTCAATGCTGACCCTATGGCCTGCATCTTTTGCTGCTTTTTCAATCGCAGCTGTACCACTTAACACAATCAAATCCGCTAAAGATATTCTTTTATTTCCACTTTGAGCCCCATTAAAATCTTTTTGAATTTTTTTAAGTACTGTGAGTACTTTATTCAATTCAGTTGGGTTATTGACTTCCCAATTATTTTGAGGCAAGAGTGAAATTCTGGCTCCATTAGCGCCACCTCGCCTGTCAGATGCGCGATAACTTGATGCAGCACCCCATGCCACTCTGACCAATTCAGGTAGACTTAAATCAGCCTTTAGAATTTTCTTCTTAAGGCTATCTATATCAGATTGTGTGGCTAAATTGTAATCAACTTCTGGAATTGGATCTTGCCATATTAATAGCTCTTGAGGAACTTCTTTGCCTAAATAGTTAACCGCTGGACCCATGTCACGGTGAGTTAATTTAAACCAAGCTTTAGCAAATGCCAATTGATACTCTTTGGGATTAGCTAAAAATCTTTCAGCAATTTTCTTATAGTCTGGATCAAATTTCAGCGCTAAATCAGCCGTGGTCATAACGGGTGGATTAAATTTGCCTTCAATGTGTGCATCAGGCACTGATTTATGCAAAGATTCATCGGTTGGAATCCATTGTTTTGCACCAGCTGGACTTAACACTTGTTGCCACTCAAAATTAAGCAAATTTTGTAAGTATAAAGTTGTCCATTGTGTCGGAGCTTGAGTCCAAGCACCTTCTAAACCACTGGTAACTGTGTCTTCAGAGTGGCCTTTACCACATGTGTTTTTCCAACCCAAACCTTGTTCCTCAGTGTTTGCAGCGCCTGGTTCAGCTCCAACACAATCAGATGGTTTGTGGGCTCCATGCATTTTACCAAATGTATGCCCACCGGCTATCAATGCCACAGTTTCTTCATCATTCATCGCCATTCTTCCAAAAGCTACTCTGATATTTTTGGCAGATGCGACAGGATCAGGAACACCTCTGGGCCCTTCAGGATTGACATAGATCAGACCCATGTGCATGGCACCCAATGGCCTTTGTAGTTTTTTATCTTTATCTAATCGATCACTGGCCAACATTTCAACCTCAGGACCCCAATAGACCACATCCGGCTCCCAATCATCTTCACGACCACCTGCGAAACCATAGGTTTCAAAACCCATGTTTTCCAAAGAAACATTACCAGCAAGTACCATTAAATCTGACCATGAAATTGATTCACCATATTTTTTCTTAATTGGCCACAATAACCTTTTGGCTTTATCCAAATTACCATTATCTGGCCAACTATTTAAAGGGTCAAAACGCATTTGACCACCTCCAGCACCACCTCGACCATCAAGTGTTCTATAAGTGCCAGCACTGTGCCAAGACATGCGGATAAAGAATGGCCCGTAATTACCAAAATCAGCAGGCCACCAATCTTGAGAAGTAGTTAACAACTGATCAATGTCACTTTTTAGTTGATCGTAATCCAAACTTTTAAAAGATTCAGCGTAGTTGAAATCACCATTATTATAAGGACTAGAACGGTCATCTTGATCTCTCAGAGATGATAAATCTAACTGATCGGGCCACCAAAATTGATTAGATTTTGGACTGGTATTATTTTGTGTAATTTTGGTGTGACCTTCTTCTACAGGTTGTGCAGTGGTTTTTGAGCTGACAGCTGAAAAACTAACTATGCCCGTTAGAGCGAAGGATAAAAGTAGATTGTTTCGCATGAGTATTCTCCTTTAATTTATCTATAAACATTTTTTAATAATGTTCTCGAGAGCCGTGATCTAAGATACCAATTTCAATCAAAGCAGTAGAGCTTATTTAATCAAAGGGTATGAAATATTACCAATGCTATTTTTTTATCATGATGATAGATTCTTTCGATCATTGAAAGAAAGTGAATGTATTTTATGAATTGAGTTTACTTAATGGCAGGATAATGTCCGAGTTTTAACAACATTGTTATAGCTCAACTCGATCTCCTTGACTAGGAGGAGTTGAGGTTACTATAAAGGATAAGTCTTCAGTGTGTTCATTGCGGAGTTGATGTTTCACTCCAGCTGCTATATGTAAACCTTGATGCTTTCTTAATTGGTGAATGACTCCATCTACTTCTAATGTAGCAGTTCCATCAAGTACAAAGAAAAACTGTTCGGATTTATTATGATAATGTAAAGTTTCACTACATCCAGGAGGTACAAGCTCCATAATGATACTTAAAGCAGATGATTGAACCAAATGCCAACCATCACAGTTATCACCCCAAACGTAATGTTCTGCATTTTCTTTTGAGATGTTCATTTTTCTATCAAATTCTTAAAAGGCATTGTCACACTATGAACCATCTGGAAAATCTGTATAAGT
>JBGCFT010000273.1:0-3426 GCA_045107085.1 Marinicellaceae bacterium
TTTTGGTATTATTTAAGAGATCTTTGCTTGATTCGTGGATCAAGACAAAAAAATAAAGAGCATTAGATCGAGTGTTTTGACTTTTCCTTCGTGAATTTCATGAGCTTCTCGATAATCTGCTTTTGATATTTAATCTGAACCTCGTCAGTAGTCAATCTTTCTTGAGTAATTATTCAGCAACAAGCATGGTTCTGAGCACTGAAGCAGCGTCTTGCGAAGGCAGTTTCAAGATTTCAACATACATTTCAATTAATAAATCACAAATTCTTGTCTTATTGACATTGGCTGATTGTGGGTTATCAAGCATCACCAACTCATCTGGAAATTTTTGTTTGAGCTGCATATATATTGGACTCATTAAATTGATAAATTCGTTATCTTCAAGTGTCTTATTTTGGCGTTTTGGTCTTTTTAAGAGTTGATTGAAAATAGCAACTTCCTCATCTATTAAGTCCTGAGTAATGAGATTGTCCGTTGATTTGGCTTGTGTTGGAAACAGAATCTCAAAACAAGAATCATCATTATTAGATTGTAGGTGTTTCACTTTTTTTATGGTTAACTCAGTATACTTTAGAATCAAATCATCGTCTGCTGATGGTAGTTTAGATTCAAATAAATTCCATGTTATTTTAGAAATATTAGATAACATGTCCTCTTTAGTTACCCCTTGATCAAAAGAAGCGGAAAAATCATCTAAAATGGATTGGTATAATTTTGTATCATAATCTTTTATGCCTACAAACATAGGGTTTTTTATCATGGCGTTTTCCATGTCCTTCATAAAGAAAAATTTACTCGCTTTGGGTGTTATTTGAGAAGAAATAATAGCAAATATCAAAAAAAACAAGGCAATAGAAGTTAAGATTATCTTATTTCTTTTTGTAATTGTAATATCATGCTCAAATATTATTCTTGCAAGAAGAACAGAAAGGGCACTACTGATGACAAATTGGAATATGATGAAATATATCATTGAGTTTCAATAACATTTAGAGGTGATTATTTAAACTTAAGTTTATAGCATTAACAAGTAATTTTTAACTTGCTCACTTTATCAATTATTGCTGATAGTCAATTAAGTAAAGCCCTTGTCGCCATTCATGCAGATTTGGCCAAACCTTGGACTGTACAATCCTTAGCTGATAAGTCTGCCATGTCAAGATCAGCTTTTTCAAATAAGTTCAGCGCTTTAATCGGCAACACGCCTATACAGTATTTAACCCAAATCAGGTTGCAATGTGCTTATAATCATTTGCAATCTACAAATGATTCTATCATTACTGTGGCTTTGAATCATGGTTACCAATCAGAAGCGGCATTTAGCAAAGTATTTAAGAAACATTATGGTACCAGTCCTGGTAAAATTTCAAAAAAAAGACAACGTACTCATTAAATTCCGAAAAATGTAAAATTTATCTGGCTTACTTGAAAAGACCAAAAAAGAATAAACTCTGACCACTATATACAACAATTCTGAGTGCTAGCTATTCATGAATCTTTAAAAATAGAGTAAAATCTATTCCAACCTAAATCGGCAAAACAAAGATAATTATGAAATTCATCAACCACAAGAACTACGAACATGGATCAAAAAATGCGACTGGTATTTTAATCACCAATTTAGGAACGCCAGATGCGCCAACGAAAAAGGCATTGAAAAAATACTTAAAACAATTTCTGTCAGATCCGCGTTTGGTGGAAAGTACTTTTCCACGGTGGGTGTGGTTATTTATTTTAAATGCCATCATCCTCAATATAAGGCCGGCGAAATCAGCCAAAGCTTATGAACAAGTTTGGGGACATTATGGTGAAGGCTCACCTTTGTTAGATATCGCCAAGCAACAGAAATCTGGCATTCAAGAATTGCTTAACAAAGAATTTGATGGCCCAGTTGAAGTCGCTTTGGGCATGCGTTATGGCAACCCTTCAATTCCTGATGCTTTAAATGAATTGAAAGATAAAGGCGTAAGAAGGTTATTGGTGTTGCCACTTTATCCACAATATTCTGCCACGACTACTGGCTCTACATTTGATGAAGTCACGCAAGCATTGCAAAAGTGGCGTTGGATTCCTGAAATGCGTTTTGTTAACCATTATTTTAAAAATGAAGGTTACATTACGGCATTGGCTAACAGCATAAAAAACCATTGGCAAAAACATGGGCAACCTCAGAAGTTGGTTATTTCATTTCATGGCATCCCTAAACGGTATTTGATGAATGGCGACCCTTACTTTTGTGAGTGTCAGGGCACAGCCAGAAGAGTTGCGCAAAAACTCAATTTAACTGAAGACCAGTATTTAGTGACTTTTCAATCTATTTTTGGCCGCGAAGAATGGTTGAAGCCCTATACTGATGCCACCCTGAAATCCCTACCAGACCAAGGAATAAAAGACATTCAAATTATATGTCCTGGTTTTTCAGCTGATTGTTTGGAAACAATAGAAGAAATAGAAGACGAAAACAAAGGCTATTTTATTGAAGCTGGTGGAGAAAAATTCAGCTACATTCCTGCCCTTAATGCAGACCCCGAACACCTTGAGGCTCTAAATGAGGTGATATTACAACACACACAAGGTTGGTATGAACGTGATGGATTTGATAGTGGCAAAGATAGTAAAGAACGTGAAATAATTAAGCAACAATACGAACTACTCAAATATTGATTTTGTCTCTTGCCTTGTTTGAGGTAAATTAATAACAGAGACCTTTGCTTGATTCTGGGTCGTTGAAAAAAGTCTCTATAACTCGAATATTTTTAAACCAAAACCAGAGGATGATTAATGCTGTTAACTCTCTTATTTATGAAAAGATTTATTTTACTGACATTACTGTGCGCATCGATTGTTACCGCTGTTGATCTTCATGAAAATAGCCAACAAGGTGGTTTTGTAACGGTAGGCAGCACAGGAGATTGTAATTATCGTGCAGGTGATGAACGAATTCAAAATGCCATTGATTCAGGCGCTTCTGAGGTGCGAGTTACCATTGGTACTTATGTTGAGAACATACAAATCAACCAAAGAAGTGTTGTTCTAAAAGGCGGATATTCTAGTTGTGCTGTTGCCAATAGTGATAATCAAGACGCTGATCCAAGTGCTACTATTATTGATGGAGGTGATTCAGATACTGTAGTCCGCATTTTTGGCAGCTTAGATAGATATGCAGTGACACTCAGTCATTTAAGGTTAACCAATGGAAGAAATTCTGATGCAAACCCAGGTGGTGGCATTTCTTTATTGAATGCAGATGTCGATTTACGTTTAAACAATATCACCATTGATGAAAACACAGGAAGTCAAGGCGGTGGCATTGCTATTTTTACAGGGACAACCAATATCACAGCACATAATTTAATGCTAAGAAACAATACTGCATCAACTGGTGGTGGTATTTTTTGTGATGGTTCAGGCCTTGCTACTATTTTG
>JBGCFT010000274.1:0-8051 GCA_045107085.1 Marinicellaceae bacterium
TACCATTTGCCACAAGCACAAATAACCACATGGCAAGGATTTGTATTTGTGTGTATTAACGATGATGTTGTAGACATTGAAAAAATATTCGAAAACATAAAAGAAACCATTCTTCCTATTGATTTAAAAGCCATGCAATACCACCACACAGATGAATATACCCTCAATTGTAATTGGAAAGTCTACATGGACAATTATCTAGAAGGTTATCATTTGCCTCACGTTCATCCTGGATTAAGTAAATTACTGGATTACCGCAGTTATCAAACTGAATTGACCGAATGGTACAGTTACCAACACAGCCCAATAACTAATGACAATGACAATAATATCTATGCCGATGGCGATGCGCATTATTACTGCGTGTTCCCAAATCTAATGCTGAATATTTTGCCGAACAGATTACAAACCAATGTAATTCTGCCAGATGGTCACGGTAAGACAAAAGTCATCTTCAACTACTATTACGCTGATATTGATTCCGAAATCACTAAAAAGCTAATCAAAGAAGATTTAGATTTCAGCGATGAAATCCAACAAGAAGACATAGACATTTGCGAAAAAGTCCAAACCGGCTTGAATTCTGGCAGCTACGAAGCTGGCCGTTTGTGTATGAAAAGAGAAACTGGCGTATTGCATTTCCAAAATTTGGTTAGGAAGTTTTTGAGGTAGATAATTTATTTACCATGAAGGACATGAAGGTAAGAATCAATGAGGACTTCATAAGCAAGTAACTCTTATTTGAGATGTTTATTTTTTTTGAAAGTCTAGGAACTTTAGTTCCGACTGATAACTTTATATTAAACTGGATTTTCGCGTAAGATGGGCCCCGCCCATCAAGATATAAAAAAGTTTGGTGTAATTAAATGCATCCTATAATTTAGATTTTATTTCTACATTACACATTGTAACGTGTTAATTATAAATGAAGGTGGAGCCCCATCTACTTATTAATAATAATTCGCTTTAAATTTTTTATTAACGATTAATGACCCGATTAAAAGCAACAATACAGTGACTAACCACCCTATTCCATAGTATAAATGGGCATCACCTAATCTTTCAGGGTAACGAAAATATAATTGTATCGGCAATTCACCTCGAAAAATACTAAGAATGGATACCGAATACAAAACAGTTTTTAATAATGGTAGTTAGCCAATAAGCCTAGCTGTAGAAAAAGCATACAGACCTAAAACAATAAATACTGATGAGACAATTATATTTAAAGTGGGAGCAAAATATGTTGCGTTTTTTGCAGAGTCTACTAATTCTTTAGGCGCCAGTTGAGCTGCATAACATTCAGGACCAAAATATAAACATGACAAGTGAGCAATAGCGTTTAAAATGAAAGATACTGCAGCTAGCACTAAAAAAACGGTTCCAATTTTTAATTTCATGCTATAAGCCATTTATGAGTTATATATTTTAATCACTACAATCTCTAGTAACCGTAAATCGATTGCCTGAAGTATAACTGTCATATGTAAAAAAAGAATCAGTTAATTCAACCACTTTATATGCATCGTAGAGTGACGAGTCTTCTGTGTTTGCTAGATAGGGTTTTTCATTTTCAATAAAACCTTGAGAGGCAGTAAAGTAAATGGGTAACCTAATCCCCCAAACACCAAATTCTCCCCAATGATCTTCGACACCATTTTTATTTTTCTCCATAAAATCAATTTGGTAAGTCCCATCTTTAAATCTATTAACAGTCCATTCTGCATGCGAGCCATCCTCATCTGTATGTTTACCACACCATTGTCCTAGCATTAACTTTTTTGCATCAGCTGTTTCTATTTTACTTTCTTCATAATTATTTTTTATTTTGGAAAATTCTGTTGATACACAAGATGGCAACAAGAAAATCGCTGTAATTAATATTATATTTTTCATAAGAGTTTTTCCTATTCTAGGCTATTTCGAATTTTGATTTACTAGGCGGATTCCTTTTAAAAATAATAATTGAATCAAGATTTTCTATATTAACATAGAATTTAACAATAAGATTGTTAAAAATTACTGCTGTTTTTTTAAATCACTTATATGCTATTATGTTGCAAAATTTGCATCTACCATATTGAATTTATACATTTTTTTTAATAATCATCATTCCAAAAAACACTTACTCATCACTTGAATACTTCTCAAACCAGGCCAATATGGCGGAAACTTTGGCAATTAAATTACTGGGTTTTGAGGCAATGCCGTGCGAAGCACCTGGAATTCGAACCATGGCGCTTTCTACTTTTTGTAATTTGAGGGCTGTATAGTATTGTTCTGATTCTGAAATTGGGGTTCTGAAATCTTGTTCACCTGTGAGTAGCATGGTTGGGGTTGTGACATTTCCTACCAGTGATAATGGTGAACGTTTATGATAGCTTTCAGGGTTTTCCCAAGGCATATCGGCAAACCAATATTTAGTAAAATAAGCTGGCACATCTGAATGTAAAACAAAGCTTGTCCAATTAATAACAGGTTTGGCCACTACAGCGGCTTTAAATCGATCGGTTTTACCAATAATCCAAGCACTTAATGTGCCACCACCACTGCCACCTGTCACAAATAATTTTTCCTCATTGATATAACCTTTGGCAATCACAGCATCCACACCTGAAATCAAATCATCGTAATCTTGGCTAGGATAATTGTGGTGAATTAAATTGGCAAACTCTTTACCATAACTGGTGCTGCCCCTTGGATTCGTATAAAGCACAACATAACCTGCTGCTGCAAACAGTTGAATTTCTGCTGAAAAAACGGGGCCATAACTGGAAAAAGGGCCGCCATGAATTTCTAAAATAAGTGGGTATTTTTTAGTGGCATCAAAATTGGGTGGCTTGACTATCCAACCTTGCACGTCCTTTTGATCAAATGACGATTTGTACCATATCTCTTCAACTTGACCTAACTGTTTGTGCGAAAAAAGATCAGCATTGAGATAGGTTAATCGCTTATCTTTGCCATTTATACCCGATGCTAGATCAGCAGGATGATCGGATTTTCCTAAGGTATAGGCATATCTACCATTTTTTGAAACACTGTATGTGCCTGCATTGTAGGGTCGACCTAATGACAATCCGCCAAGATTTCCTGTGATATCTGATATTTTGCCTGAATTTGAAATAAAACCAATCTTGGTATTGCCTTTGTCATCGTATTGAAAATAAAGGCCTTTGCCTTTACTATCCCATTGAATATTGGCCATGTCTCGATCAAATTCATTTGTAACCATTTTTGAATTTGAACCATCTAAGTTCATTAGATACAACTTATTGTGATCATAACCCAAGTATTTATCATCATAACCTAAATAAGCAATCTGCTTGCCATCTGGCGAAATCTTTGGTGATGCATCAGGTCCTTTTCTGTTGGTCAAAGATTGAACAGTACCATCATTAATGGCAACAGAATAGATTTCAGAATTCATCGGATCATATTCATTGTCATCTTGCAAATTTGCTGAAAAAATCAATCTTTTATTATCATGTGACCAACTTGGTGCACCATGATCAAACTTTGAATCGGTTAATTGTCTGGGTGTTCCGCCTGAAACTGGTAAAGTAAATATTTGTGTATGCCCATCTTTTATGTAGCCTTGACCATCAAAACGGTAATTCAGTTCATCTATGTAAATCGGTGGTGTATTCCATTCTGCACCATCAGGTTTACTAGGCATCTTAACTATCGAATTGTTTTTAGCCGGAACAAACATAGTAAAAGCAATGTGTTTATCGTCTTGTGACCATGAAATATTAGACGGGCTTTTCTCAGTATTAATGAGTACCATCTCATCACCTGTGTCCATCCATCGCAAATAAACCCGCATTTTCCCATCGGCATTCGATTTATAAATGAGTTTTTTGCCATCATGTGACCACAGGGGCGACATATCGTTTTGGCTTCCAGTTGTTAGAGGTCGATTTTTTGAGCCATCAAAATTCACCATCCATAGGTTTGATAAGTTTTTATCTGTCATCACATCTTTGTAATTTCTGACATAGGCGATAGTCTTGCCATCTGGAGATATCTGTGGATCAGAGACATATTCCAGATTAAATATATCAATGAGTTCTAATTTGTTTGATATTTCAGCCGCACTTTGCTGGCTTGCGATTATCGCTAATAAAAAGATTATTTTTTTCATAATTATTAATTTGTGTGTTGTATGAGGTTAAGTCATGTTTTGAAATATATTGGCCCGATTAAGTATTCAGACCCTTTACAACATTTTGTAACTCTAAAGCCAGTTCATTATTCATGATTCTATTATTGTCACTGTCAAAATTATCATAGAATTTTGGCAATGAAAAACTGCCTTTGACTGTTCCACCAAAATGAGGCATTGAATTTATTGCTGCGTTTAATACACTGTTTGCGCCGCCTGCTCCGGGTGATGTTGATAGTAGGATCATGGGTTTATCTTTATAAACTTTGGCTTCAATGCGAGAACACCAATCAAATAAGTTTTTATAGGCTGCTGTATAAGATCCATTGTGTTCTGCAAAAGATATGATTAATGCCTCAGCATCGTTAATCTTTGACATAAAGGCTTGTGCTAAATCAGGTTGGCCCAGTTGGGCTTCTTTATCTACACTAAATATAGGCAATTCATAATCATTTAAATCTGCAATCTCTACAGTATAATTTGTTAATAAACTGGCAGCATAAGTCACCAGTTGTTTGTTAATAGATTTTTGACTGCTACTTGCTGCAAAGGCCAATAATTTCATAATTTTTCTCTGAAAATTCTTTTTAAGTATGGTTTGATTTTATATTAAGAATTGAATTAATACTATTCAATAACATTAAAAATCACCGATGTAATCTGGCTCAGGAAGTTCATTGAGGATGACAGCCTTAATAGTCTTATGACCTAATACATGTGCTTTAGCAACTCTATGAAGCCCATCCAAAACTCCAATTGTGGGATTTATGATTATCGGAAACGATAAATCAGCTTCGTCAACTCGCTTATAATGTTGAATAAAAGCACGTAATGTGGGCTTATTCTTTTCATGAAACCATGCGTTTTCATCGAGACAAAATTCGAGTTCATCTAATTTGACTTCAACTATTGGGGAATGTTTTGTGGCGTTAACTAAACTTTGAATAAACCAAGTATGTCGTTCATTATTAATCTCAGTACAAAATTTCCCATAAAATCCAACGGGCATATTTGAAATAGTTTTACTGTCAACCTTAATCCTTTGCATTGGTTAATTTTGAGAAACTTTTGTTTTATTAGACATGTGCGTCTTAATCTTAGCCGTTATTTCTTTAGCCATTTCATTGGGTATTGGAATGGTTAAATGGTATTGAGATATTTTCCATTGATTATTGACTAGTATTAAAACACCTGTGCCACGTGTTGTGCCATAACTTTGATTATCTAAAATCTCATGAAACCATGCAACATTCTCAGATTCATTTAATTCGACTTGTCTGCTTCTTGTGACATAAGTCCAACCTTGACCTTTGTCAAAATAGGGTTTAGCAAATACTTTAAAATCATTAATATTCCAATATTCACTGACATCAGTTCCAATAAAATATGCGTTATCAGTAAATAAATCAAAATATGTTTTGGAATCTGCTTTCGATGCAGCCAGATGTAAGGTGTCAAGTGTTGCATTGATTGTATGTAATTTTAAGTCAGAATTTTTAGAGGAAACAAAATTTGTTATTAGCAGAAGAAACAATACAGTGTTTATTTTTTTATTCATCATATCTATGGATTTAATTTTTTTTAGTTTATCTTGAGGATTGTGTTTTAGTCAAAAACATAAGGACACCCCTTATATTCATTGACAGTCTCATGCCATCTGTATACATCGTTTGCACGACGCCACCTGTTGTGATAAAACTCCATTAAACACTTACCTTGTTTCACTTTTACAAGAAAAGTATCCCCTTCGCTCACTTCATTAAAATCTGGATATTGATCTGATTCTTTCCATGTAAGACCTCCCGTATTATTGAGGTGATCTGACCAAATTTTTTCTACATCAATTGCAGTTGTTTTTTGATTTTCCTGTGCATTCAATAGTGATGAAAAACCAAGAATTAAAACACAATACAAAATGCAGCTAATGTGGTTGTTTTTCATTTTATTCTATTTACCTTTATTAATTTTGATGAAAAATCATTATAAAACTTTAATTACATTATTCATATGAATAAATTCATCACTTTAATTTATAATGCTTAAATCATACTGTACTATTATGGCAATAAGTATTAATAAGCTGATATAACATGACAAACAATGATCTTTTGCGCCGATTGCGTTACATTTTAAATATAAAAGACACCAAAATAATCAAAGTCTTGGCCTTAGTTGATTATCAAGTACCATTGCCTCGTGTGGTTTCATGGTTAAAAAAAGAAGGTGATGAAGATTTCACTGTCTGCTCTGACAAAGACATGTTGGCTTTTTTAGATGGACTGATCATTGAAAAACGGGGCAAAAGAGAACCGCCTCCAGGTCAAAAGCTAAAACCTGTGCCCGTTCAAAGACTCAATAACAATCTGATATTTTTGAAATTAAAGATTGCCTTTAATCTGAAATCAGATGATGTTTTAGAAATGTTAGAATTGGCTGAATACAATATCAGTAGTTCTGAATTATCGGCTTTTTTCAGAAAGAAAAACCACCGACATTACCGCGTATGCAAGGACCAAATCTTGCGAAAATTTTTAAAAGGCTTACAGTTGAAATTAGCACCATGAAAATAAAAATATTAAGTATAATTATAATCACAACAATTATCTCATCATGTGGATTTAACAATAAATCTAAAACCAAGTTAGATTTCTTCAATCAATTGAGCCATTATTGTGGCAAAACTTATGAAGGAAAAACAGTTTTTCCTGATGATCCCAGTGATGATTTTGCTGGCAAAAAGTTGGTGATGCATCTTAAAGAATGTTCTGACAATGAAATTCGTGTACCTTTTGCTGTGGGTGAAAACACATCAAGAACATGGATAATCAGCAAAACCAATAAAGGTTTGTTATTAAAACATGATCACAGACATGCCGATGGCACTCCTGATGAACTGACCATGTATGGTGGTTTTGAAGAAAAAAACCTCTCTACCACAAATATGAAAGCCAGTTTTGCTGCTGATGGGGAAACCGCAGAAATGTTACCTGAGGCCAAAACCAATGTTTGGACACTCATTATAGATAAACAAAACAAGCAATTCATTTATTCATTAACACGCCATGGCAAACCACGTTATAAAGCTGTATTTTCTATGAATTCAAACTAATCAATAAGATTTCTTTGAGACTTTGTCAATTTGACTATTGTGAAAAACAGATAATGTCACCAGTGCAATGATAGCTCCCAGCAAACACAACCACATATCTGATTGCGTATCCCAAACATAGCCTTGGGTACCTAAAAAGGCCTCTGCGTCTTCGCCTGAGGCTAAGGCCACCCACCATTCAATTAGCTCATAAAAAGCACTGAATCCCAAACAGATTGAGAGCACTATAAAAATTCTCCAAGCATTGCCATTGACCACAGTTTTGCGAATCAACAATTCTCTGGCTAAAATAGCTGGTACAAAACCTTGAAAGAAATGCCCGACTTTGTCGTAGTTGTTTCTTTCTGCGCCAAAAAGTCCATCAAAAAACGGCACCTCTGCATAGGTGTAATGTCCACCTATCATCAACACAATGCAGTGTAACAATATCAAAACATAAAGTAAGGAGGTGAGTCGAAATGATTGATAAGTGTAAGCCATAAATATGGCTCCAAATATTGCAGGAGAAACTTCTAAAAACCATGTAAATTGATCTTTGGGATTAATGCCTGACCAGATTAGAAAGGCTAAAAAAATAATTGTCCAAATATACTTCATTGACTTCTCTCCACTTAATTTAATTCTATTAGAGATCTTTGCTTGATTATGAAGGATTGAGAAAAAGATTTAAAAATGTGTCAATCAAGGCACGAAATGCAGCCTAATAACTAGTTATTAGCAAATTTTGAAACGCAGAGTGATGCTTTTTTAAACTTTTTATCTTCTTTCACTAAT
>JBGCFT010000275.1:0-13730 GCA_045107085.1 Marinicellaceae bacterium
GGGTTATTTTGCTTGGAAAACCTTCAAGGTCAGTGAATAAAAAACCGATTTTATAAGCATAAATGAGATTTTTTAATGACTGATTTTAAATGCCTTAATTAAGGGTTATTTTGCTTGGAAAACCTTCAAGGTCAGTGATTAAAAAACCGATTTTATAAGCATAAATGAGGCTTTTTTAGTTACTGAGATTGAAGGTTTAACAAGTAAAAATAACCCTTAATTCATGAGCATGCCACCGTTGACGTGTAGCGTTTCTCCGGTGATGTAATTGCCCATATCAGACGCCAAAAACAACACAGCATTGGCTATGTCTTGTGCTTGACCAAGTTTGCCTAATGGCACATCTTTCATGAGTGTTTCTTTGTGGGCTTCATCCATGTCTTTTGTCATGTCAGTTTGAATAAAACCAGGTGCAATAACATTGACTGTAATATTTCTTGAACCAATTTCTTTAGCCAAAGATTTACTAAATCCTATAAGCCCTGCTTTGGCAGCTGCATAGACACTTTGACCTGGATTGCCCATTGAGCCGATCACAGAACCAATGGTTATAATACGTCCAGTTTTAGCCTTCATCATGGGTCTAATACAGGCTTTACTCATGCGGTAAACTGATTTGAGGTTAGTGTCCATTAGCCAATCCCATTCGTCATCTTTTAAGCGCATTAACAAATTATCTTTTGAAACACCTGCATTATTAACCAAAATAGTGGGTAATGTTTTTTCGGCTTTTAAATCGCTCATCAATGTAGCAATTGAGTCTGCATCGCTGACATTTAATACTTTTCCTGTACCGCCTTTGCCAAGTCTATCTGATATGGCTTGTGCCCCAGATTCACTTGTTGCGGTTCCTATAACATAAGCACCAGCAGCAATTAAAGTATCAGCAATCGCGGCTCCTATGCCTCTTGAAGCGCCTGTTACCAATGCCACTTGATTTTCAATACTAATTTTCATTGCTCTTCTCCTGTTGCTTTGATAAAGCCAGCTGTTGTATTTAAACTAAAAATATTCCAAGCACGATTGGTCCGTTTTGCTAATCCAGATAAAACTTTATTGGGACCGCATTCAATGATGTTTTTGATATTATTATCGATCAGAAGTTGATTGGTTTGAGTCCACATAACTGATTTATATAATTGTTCAATTAAAGCCACTTTGATCTCTTTTGGTGACAAATGAGGCTTTACATCTACATTATGTATAACAGGGTATTCTGGTGATTTTAACGATACCGTTTCTAAGTCTTCAGCTAATTTTTCAGCAGCTGGTTGCATAAGTTGACAATGTGATGGCACACTCACAGGCAATGGCATCACTCTTTTTGCACCCAGTTCTTTGGCTAACTCACCGGCTTTTTCGACTGCTTCTTTGGCGCCAGAAATAACAACTTGTCCCGGTGAATTAAAGTTTGCTGCACTGACATTTCCGCTTGAATCTGCCTTTATGCACAGGTCAACAACAACATCATCATCTAAACCCAATATTGCTGCCATGGCTCCTGAACCGCTGGGAACAGCTTCTTGCATGTATTGCCCGCGTTTGTGAGTGAGCAAGACTGCATCTTCAAAGTCTAAAGCACCTGCGCAAACTAATGCAGAATATTCACCCAAAGAGTGACCGGCCATAAAAGTTGGTCTTATGTCAGTTTTTTCTTTCCATAAATTCCAGATTGCTACTGATGTTGTTAATAAAGCTGGTTGTGTAAATTCTGTTAAGTTAAGTTGGTTACGCGTATCGTTGGTAACCATTTCAAATAAATCAAGATTCAACACATCACTTGCCCTGGCAAATTGGTGTTGAATCTGTGGATAAGTTTCGAATAAATCATTGACCATGCCCACAGCTTGTGAGCCTTGCCCTGGAAATACGAATGCAAGGTTTTTCATAATTGTCCCCGTTATAAAATTTTAGTATTTAAGTAGTGCAGAGCCCCAGGTGAATCCGCCACCAAAAGCTTCTAGTAAGACTGTTTGTCCACGTTGAATTTGACCCGATCGGACCGCTTGATCCAAAGCCATAGGTACTGAGGCAGCAGATGTATTTCCTGTTTTATCAACATTAACCACAACATTATCCATACTCATTTTTAATTTTTTAGCCGTTGCTGTGATAATCCGAAGATTGGCCTGATGAGGAACCAACCAATCAATTTCAGATTTATCCATTTTGTTATGTTTTAATGTTTCATCAACTATACGTCCTAAAGTTTTGACTGCGACTTTAAACACTTCATTGCCTTTCATAGAAATGGCAATTTCTTCATCAAAACGAGTGGACGGACCAACGTTGGTATTGAGTAGATCTGCATAGTCTCCTGTGGCGTGTATATGAGTCGATAAAATACCAGGTTCTTCACTTGCAGTAATGACAACTGCGCCAGCTCCATCGCCAAATAAGACAGCTGTGGTCCTGTCATCCCAATTTAATATGCGGGTTAACGTTTCTGCGCCTACAACTAGTACATTTTTATGGCTGCCCGATTTAATGAATTTATCAGCAACGCTTAAGGCATAAATAAATCCGCTGCATGCAGCATTGACATCAAACGCTCCAATTTCTTTGATACCTAATTTGCTCTGCAACAAACACGCTGTGCTCGGAAAAACCAAATCAGGAGTAGTTGTACCTACCACAATTAAATCAATGTCTTTTGCTTTAAGACCTGCTGCTTTTATGGCTTTTTTTGAGGCTTCATAAGCCAAATCTGAAGTCACTTGATCTTCAGCGGCGACGTGTCTCTGCTTGATACCAGTTCTGGCTTGAATCCATTCATCACTGGTATCAATTCTTTGTTCTAAATCACTATTTGTAATAATTTTTTCAGGCAAATAACTGCCTGTCCCAATGATTTTTGAATAGATTGTCATTTACGAATTCTCCAGTAGTTTAATCATTTTTGTCACCATGTCCTGTTGCGCCATATTATAGGCTTGTCTGAGAGCAGAAAGAAAAGATAATGCATTATGGTCTCCATGACTTTTCACTAACAATCCATCTAATCCCAATAAAAGTGCACCATTATACTTATCTGGCTCAACAATTCTCATGCCTTTCTTAATTTTTTGCCATATTGTGCTTTTCGTAGGATCGGTACTTTCATTTTTGATGTATGAAGCCATCGCTTCACAAGACTTTAAGGTTATATTTCCTACAAATCCATTACAACAAATCACATCTGCGTACCCATTAAATAAATGAGTTCCTTCACAAAAACCTTTGTAATTAAGCTCTGATTCACCCAGCATTGTATCGGCTTGTTTAACGGTATCATCTCCTTTATTTCTTTCGATACCTACATTCAAAAGAGCCACTTCTGGCTTTTTAATGTCATTGACTGCAAATTGCCAAGCGCAACCTAAACGGGCAAAATTATATAAATCGTATGCACGCGCATCAATTGTTGCTCCTACATCTAATAGTAATGAACGCTTTGATTTGCTCGGAAGTAATGTGGCCAATACTGGTTTTTCAATATCATACAAAGGCTTTAACCAATGTTTGGCCAATACAACCATTGCACCAGTATTTCCGGCAGTGACGACTACATCTGATTTTCTTTCAGAAACATCTTTAATAGCCAAGGATAAGCTTGAATCACGTTTTTGACGTAAGGCTGTAAATGGAGATTCTTGCATAGAAACAGATCGACCACTGGCAATAAATACTATTCTATTACTGTCTAATAGATGCACCCTATGTGATATGGTATTCAAATAACTCTTAGAGACAAACACTCTAAAACTCACATCATCTTGTGATTTAATTAATGACAATACTGTTTCTAATCTTTCGTCAGGATAAGCATCTCCACCCATCAGATCAACTGCTATTTTTGTCGATGTATTGTTGTTAATTTGAGTATTATTTTTCATAAGAATAGATGATTGTATAACGAATACAATTTTGACACAAAAACAAATTTATAATTCCATAAAAAAACGGAGCCTAAATACAATGTTTAAGCTCCGCTTGATATTCGTTTTTGACCTTAATTTGTTGAGTTTTACAACGCTAACAAGTCAAATCAATTATTGTGAATAGGATTTTATCAACACATGAATAAAATCGGTAGCTTCACAATAAAATGAATTTTACTCTTGATCTTCTAGAAAATCATCAGCCATATCGATGACTTTTTGACCTTTGTAATATCCTTCAGCACTAACGTGATGACGAATATGCACTTCACCACTCTCAGGATCAGTAGATAATGTACGCGCTTTAAGACTATCGTGTGAACGTCTCATGCCTCTTCTTGATGGTGTTTTACGACTTTTTTGTACAGCCATTTTGTTTCTCCAAAATTATTTTAAATTTTTTAATACTGAAAACGGATTCGGTTTTTCTTCGGTTAAGATTGCTTCATCAAACTCATCATCTTCATGACTTTCATTAAATGGCGCATCTGGTACCGCTAAAATCAATTCATCTTCAATTATTTCTAGTGGATTAATCATGCCTTCTTCGACCCAAGAAGCTTCCATATCAACATCTAACAAATCTTCATATGTTAAATCATCAATAAAGCCAATCATTGAGTCAATCTCCACTGGAAACATAAACTTTTTGTTACTGATCGTGCACATTAATGCCAATTCAGTTTTTACTTTAACCCGTGCTTTTCCTAGCAATCTAGCAGCGCGTTCGAATTGTATAGAAAAATCAACTTCTCCACTGGTGTCAGCTAGCATCTCTGTTAGCCGTTTCATGTGTTGAATTTCTATAGTTCCTTGGTAGCGCCTTTGCCCATTAACTGCCTTGTCTAAAGCAAATTTCTCAGGTAGTTGTTTCATAGCCGGCGGATTTTACTTGGTTTGTATGACCTTTGCAAATAATTATTTCAATGATTCTACTAAATCATGAATAAATATCAAATAATTCTCAAAAAGCTTACTAAATTGATTTAGTTTGTTAAAATAATCTTTTAATTAAGGTTTTATTTGTGACGAATCAGCTCTCTTCATTATTGCCATATAATGATAAATTACAATCCAGAGATGTCTCTGATATTGAAATGCTTGTCATTCATTGTACTGAATTACCTGATATTGAAACAGCCAGATCATATGGAGAAAAAATTCACTATAATTCCGGAACAGGTAATAGTGGACATTATTACATTACAAAACTTGGCACAACCTATCAATGGGTTGCAAATGATCGCATTGCTCACCATGTAAAAGATCACAATGCCAAATCGATAGGCATAGAACTAGATAACTTAGGCCGATATCCTCACTGGCATCAAACCAATCATCAAATCATGCACGATGAGTATCCTTCTGAACAAATCAAGGCATTGATTCGATTGATACATACATGCCAAAAACAATTTCCCAATCTTAAATACATTACTGGGCATGAAGATTTAGACAGAAGTATCATTCCATCAGAGAATAATCCTGATGTATTTGTTAGAAGAAAAATGGATCCTGGTACTTTGTTTCCATGGGATTTAGTGATGGGAAAAATAAATTTAATCAACATAGGAATATTAGGAAATAAAATATGAATGCTATGCAAAAACTATTGCAATTTTTTCAACTAGAAAAATTAGAGGAAAACCTTTACCGTGCCCAATCATTAGATATTGGCACTGGCAGAATTTTTGGTGGTCAAGTTTTATCACAAGCATTGGCTGCAGCAAATCAAACTGTTGAAAATAAACAAGCCCATTCTTTTCATGCTTATTTTTTAAGAGAAGGAGATGTTAAAAAACCAGTCGTTTTTCAAGTTGATTGCTCGAGAAACGGTCGAAGTTTTGATAACCGCCGAGTTGTCGTGATTCAACATGGTCGCCCTATTCTTAATTTAGCAGCCTCTTTTCAGATACAAGAGGATGGATATGAACACCAAGCTGATGCTCCAAACATACCACTTCCAGATGAGTTAGATGAAAAACCTTTTCTGAGCCGAAAACAGATGGATTCTCTGACTCCTCGGATGCGAAGATTAATGACAACGCAAGGTCCATTCGAATTTCGTTTTGCAGATGATATTGACCCGTTTGATTTAAATAAAAACGAACCGATTCGACAAATATGGTTCAAATCTAGGCACCCAGTGCCTGACAATCAAGCTTTGCATCGTCAATTATTGGCGTTTGTTTCTGATTTCCATTTGGTTGCAACATCTACTTTCCCACATCCAGTTTCATATTTGGATCCAACACTACAAATTGCCAGTCTTGATCATGCCATGTGGTTTCACCATGATATCAATGTTAATGATTGGTTATTATATGACTGTCACAGTCCAGTTGCCTCTCAAGGCAGAGGCTTTGCCCAAGGGCGGGTTTTCACATTGGATGGTCAATTGGTTGCTAATACTTCCCAACAAGGATTAATCCGACAAAGAGATAAAGCCAGAAAACCTTTTAAACCGCAAAAATAATGTCATGAGAAAATCTTGAGATTTCCTCATTTTTGTCGTTTGATAAAATTCCCCATGTCTCCTTGGAAATACATGTGCTCTTGATGTTCGATGAATGCCATTGTTGCCACTGACTCCTCTTCATAACGAAAATGTGAGTTATTGACCGCATAAATATTTTGTTTGCGGCCATTTTTAAAATGTATCAATAAATTACCCTCTTGATTAATTATCTCGAAATCTGAATTATTATTTTGAGATAGTCGGTTAAATCGACTTGTGACTTTATAGTATTTACCGATATATTTTGTCAGCAATTCATGACTCAATTTAAGTCTTAATGGATAGATAGGCTTGGCTAAATGTTTGGTTATATTATGCTCTACAAGATTTTTTATTTGTTTCAAAGCACTGTGCTGAAAGGCATTAATCATAATGAAATAAGCCAACCCTGATTCGGTGTTATACCCAAATCGAGTTAAGTAACCATCTGCATCACCTCCATGTCCATAAAAGGTATGCCCGTTTGCCTGCCATGAATAAATACCCAACCCATACCCGTATGTTAATCCAGATTTAGCCGACAGTGTGGTCTCAGGATTTTGTATACGACTGATATCACTTTTTCTCAAAAATTGCTCCTGATTATGATTGCCACCATTAAGCAACATTTGTAAAAAAATCACCAAATCTTTGGCATCGGTATTCATGGCTGCAAAAGGTCTGTAAATATTATGCCAGTAATTAATCGGTGTTTTTCCATCAGTATTATAGCCTGTTATTAATCTGTTTTTAACTGACGTATTTAAAAACAGTGTGGACGATTTCATCCCCAAAGGTTCAAATACAAAATCATCCATTAATGCCTCATATGATTGACCTCCCGCTTTTTCTAAAGCCAAACCTAAGTAAGCTGCGCCAACATTGGAATAAGATGAATGCAATCCTGGTTGCCATCGAGATTTATGGTTGCCTAATTTTAATGCCAATGATTGTTGCAATGAAATTCTGTCGGCTTCATTAAAATCCCATTCAGCTTTTGATAAATCAGATAATCCAGCTGAATGCTCCAACAGTTGCCGCAAAGTAATTTCAGTTGGAAAATCATTTTTAATAGGGTTATTTTTAACATAATGGCTTAATGTTTGAGTCAAATTAATCAACCCAGCATTGTGCATTTTTAAAGCAAGCATACCAGCAAATGTCTTACTGATTGAGCCAATCCGAAACATATTTTCTTGACTGAATTGATGTTTATTTTCCCAACTAATTGTCCCCAAATGGGCCTGTTTTACGATTTTATTTTTATCAACAATGATGACCAGTGCTGCACTGATGTTATTTTGAATTCTTACTTTTTCAATCTTATCTATGAGCTTATCACCTGAATAACAAGCACAGGATATAAATTGTATGCATAAAATAAGTCTAATTTTTAAAAACAAAATTGGGTTCTCGAAAGTTCACTCGACTAAAAAAGTGTAATGGAGTAAAAAAATATCTGCAACTTAATTCAAATATTCATGTCATTTATATATGCCAAATTTTCTATACGAGACTCTATGAATGCGATTTATGTATTTCTTGTTCTTTTAATCAGCTCCAATGCTTTTGCTAATCAAGAGAATTATACTGTCAAAATTGACCATAAAAATCATACATTACAAGTGGAAACTTGCTTCAAAAAAGCACCGCGTTACCTGTATACAATTTCAAATAATGCAGGGAAATTAATTGAAAATATTACGTGGAATAATAACAATATTCAACGAAATAAAGGTTACATATACTTACCTAAGGGCAATAAAGGATGTGTTTCTTATAGTGTTAACAACAATAAAAACAAAGGCAGATTAAATAATAAATCAATAAACCAGCAACACCCCAATGACACACTATTAGAAATCTCAGATTGGTTATGGATAAGTGCAAATCATGGAAAATCATCTGTCAGTCAAATTACCTTTATACATGAGACTGGAGTTAATGTTTCGACGCCATGGCAATTAGTTTCAAGAACCCATAAAAAAACCATATACCAAATGAAATACACACCTGATAGCTGGGTTGGTTATACTGGATTTGGTGTGTTTGATGTCATTGAGTTAAACATCCTTAACAGCACTATTCAACTGGCTATCATAAATGGCACTAATCATTATAACCGGGCCAATATAATGGATTGGATTAATCAGATGACACAAGCAGTGGCTAAAATAAGTAATGGCTTTCCTGTCAAGCAATTACAAGTTATGGTTTTTCTTCAAAAGGGCAGTTCAGGTCCAGTTCCATGGGGACAAGTCAATAGATACGGCGGTTCTGGGGTGTTTTTTGTGGTCAATCCAGATTCACCACAAGATGAATTAATATCAGATTGGACAGCCGCTCATGAATTCAGTCATTTGCTTTTGCCCTACACGCCCTATGACAGATGGCTTTCAGAAGGATTTGCCAGTTACCATCAAAATATTTCACGGGCCAGAACTGGATTGCTTGATGAAGTCTCAACATGGGAAAAATTATTGGCTGGATTTAAGCGCGGCCAGAGAACAGCCAATCAATACAATGCACCTGTCTTGAAGAATGCAAAAGGCCGTAACCGCATGCAAATGTATTGGGGTGGAGCAGTCATTGCACTCAAAGCTGATGCGGCATTACAAGCACAAACCAAAGGCCAAATGACTCTATCGAGAGCTTTGGCACAATTAAGCCGATGTTGTTTAGAAACATCTGATGAATGGAGTGCTGCAGAAACTTTTTTGCGTTTAGATGAAATTACTAATACTCAGGTATTCACAAATTTATATAACCAAGAAGTTAAGTACAAAACTTATCCGAGTTATCAAAAGTTATTAGAAGAGCTTGGCATCAATGAACATGAAAATGGCCACATTATTCTTGATGACAACGCTGTAAAAGCACACATCAGGAAAAGAATAATTAAGGGTTAAACTTGATAGAGTTGATACAGAGATTTTCTCTTAATTGCGAAATGAGAGAACATATTTCAAAAAATATGAAAAATTGAAGTGCAGGACAAAGCTCTTTTATATTTTCCAGTAAGGTTCTTGACCAAAATATTCAATCAAGTAATCAACCAAGCTTCTGACTCTTTTCGATAAGTGCCTGTTTTGTGGGTAAATGGCATACGCTCCTATCTCATTTTTTGGCAAATATTGACTAAGAATAGGAATTAATTGGCCGTTTTTTATGAATTTATAACAAATAAAATCTGGTGTTAAAATTATGCCTTTTCCAGCAATAGCTGCTTGACACAAATAATCACCATTGTTTGAATGCAAAACACTGGGAATACGAATCTGGGCTGTTTTCCCCTCTAAATTAAACTCTAAGCTTTCAGGAGAATCTTTATATTGCACTTTAACATGGTTTTTAGCTAAATCTTGAGGGTGATTGGGCAGACCAAATTTTTCAATATAACTTGGGCTAGCCAACAAAATAAGGCGAACTGAAGTAATTTTTCTGGCAATTAAATTAGAATCTTCCAATTCGGCAATTCTAAAAGCCAAGTCAAATCCCTCTTCTATGATATCCACTTTTCTGTCATTAAAATCGACGTTTAAATGGATATCTGGATGAATAAGATTGAATTGATTTAAAGCTGGAGCCAAATGGGTGAGTCCAAAAGACAATGGCACAGCTACTTTAATTTTTCCTCTAAGAGCACACTGCTCATCCTTGATCGAAGATTCTAATTCAGCCACATCATCAATTATTTGTAAACACCTGAGATAATAACTGCGACCTGTTTCAGTGAGTGACTGACTGCGAGTTGTTCTTGCCAACAAAGAAACGCCCAATCTTCTCTCTAATTCTGCTAATCTTCGACTTACGGCAGATTTAACTGTGTCCGTTTGATCAGCGGCTTTAGTAATACTGCCTGCCTCTACTACCCTGATAAAATTCTGCATTTCTTCAAATTGGCTCATTGTTCATTTATTTAGAAAAGTGAACTAGTATTTCAGCTTTTAGGCCTGTTTTTGTCAACACTATAATAAAATAATCGATTTAAACACGCATTAAATGGACTCAATTGATGTTAGAATTAAAGAAAACGAATAAAACTCATGAATAAAAACAATCAATCACCCATAGTTGCTGATAATAAGCCAAAAGAAGTACAATTAGCCAAAAATGAAACCTATTATTTTTGTAGTTGCGGTCAATCAAAAAACCAACCTTTTTGCGATGGCTCTCACAAAGGCACTGATTTTTCACCATTATCATTTGTCGCTGAAGAAGATGGTAGCGCTTTTTTATGTGCCTGTAAATATTCTTCTAACAAGCCTTTTTGTGATGGCACTCATAAACAGTTTAACGCCAACAATATTGGAAAAAAAGGACCACAAATAAAAACCACAGCCGATGCCTTACCAATTGCTTCGCCAACAAAAGAAGAACCAACTGTGGCATTCATTCATCAATTGGCAAGGGAAGGTTTATCAAAATTAGGACACCATGGACCAATGACATCGATGGGAGTTCCTCGACATCAGTTACCGCATTGGGATGAAATACAGATTATGGCCGCTCAAATGGCAACCAAACCTTTAATGGAAGATGTAAAAGTTTCAACTCAATTAACCATTGGTAGCAATGCGAAAAAACCCTTAGTTTTAGACATTCCCCTTTTTGTTTCAGACATGAGTTTTGGGGCATTATCTGAAGAGGCTAAAATCGCTTTAGCACAAGGTGCTGAGCTAGCAGGCACAGGCATATGCTCAGGTGAAGGCGGTATGTTACCAGAAGAACAACAAGCTAATTCCCGATATTTTTATGAATTTGCAAGTGCTGAATTTGGATACAATGAAACTTTATTAAAACAGGTTCAAGCTTTTCACTTCAAAGGAGGACAAGGAGCAAAAACTGGAACAGGAGGCCATTTACCAGGCAATAAAAATAAAGGCAAAATATCACAAGTAAGGGGCATTCCAGAGGGCCAACCCGCAGTTTCTCCTCCAACATTCAAAACACTGTCAAGCTCAACAGATTTCAAAAAATTTGCCAATCATGTGCGTGAAATCACCGGAGGAATTCCGATTGGATTTAAACTCAGTGCCAATCATATTGAGGATGACATTCAATTTGCATTAGATGCCAGTGCTGACTATATTATTCTTGATGGTCGTGGCGGAGGCACAGGCGCTGCACCGGTTATGTTTCGAGACCACATCAGCGTACCAACCATTCCAGCTTTGGCTCGTGCTAGAAAATATTTAGATGAACATGATAAAACGGGCAAGGTGACCTTGATCATTACTGGTGGTTTAAGAGTTCCAATTGATTTTGTTAAGGCCCTTGCATTAGGAGCTGATGGCGTTGCTATTTCCAACAGTGCCATGCAATCTATTGGGTGTGTAGCAGCAAGAATATGCAATACCAATAATTGCCCAGCTGGAATAGCCACACAAAATAAAGATTTAAGACAGCGCTTAAATGTTGCGAAATCGGCCAAACAATTAAATAATTTTTTTAAAGCATCTTCTGAATTAATGCAAGTCATGGCGCGAGCTTGTGGGCATGACAGTTTATCGAAATTTGAAAAAAGAGATTTGGCCACTTGGCACAAAAAAATGGCTGAATTATCCGGCATAAAATATTCAGGCTGTGGTTCATGAGTACAAACATTCTAGATGCAATTTTACACTCAAGTCGCAAAGCACTTCATATCATGTATGATGCAGAGCAAATTTTTTATTAGTTGGAAGATTTAACCATTTTTTATTCTTAGCAACAGTTGAGCAAAACTCTCATGTATACTATTAACCAGTTTATTAAAACACGCTCATGACACAAGATATAAAACTCACTCACGGCTCTATAAAAAATCATTTAATTCGATTGTCAATTCCAGCATCTATGGGCATGTTATTTGATACTTTATATAATTTAACAGACAATTGGTTTGCAGGAATGATCTCTGATGATGCCTTAGTTGGCTTGTCAATTGCGAGTATTGTGTTCTTGTTATTGATTGCAATAGCTATAGGTCTTCAAAGTGGTATGTCTGCCATGATAGCTCCAGATTTTGCTAAAAAAAGACAATCTGAAATGAGCTCATGGATTGCTAATGGCATAGGAATTGGCTGCTTAATGTCAGTTATTATTATAATCATTGGAATTAACTTTGCAGGTCACCTAATGGATATCCTTAGTCAGGATACAACAGCAAAATCTGAGGCTTGGGATTATTTATTAATCATCATCATGGGCAATATAGCCTATGCCATTAGCAGTGTTTGTGCTGGCGCATTGATTGCCATGGGTAATACAGTTGTTTATAGAAATGTTTTAATTGCTGGATTTTTTGGTAATCTAATCTTGAATCCACTTTTGACTTTCTATTTTAATATGGGCATAAAAGGACTTGCACTGGCAACTGTCATCATAAAAGTGCTGTCAGCTTTATATCTATTCAACGCATTAAAAAATAAAACAGGTACTTTTCATTGGCCTCAATTTAATATGGCAAGATGGGTTATTTGTCTTAAACAAATTATGCCGGCAAGTATGAATTTCTTAACCATTATCATCGGTGCATTTATTATTGTGGCATTTATTGGACGATTTGGTAGTGAAGCCGTAGCAGGGTATTCAGTAGCACTCAGGATTGAACAAGTTTTATTATTACCTGCATTGGGATTAAGCTCCGCAGTTATGGCAATAGTCGGTCAAAATTTTGGTACCCATGCCTATGATCGCATTCATGAGACTTTATCTGGAACTTTAAAAATTGGATTCGTATTATCTTGCGTCTTTATACCCATAATGGTTTTTGGTGGTCCATTATTAATGGGACTCTTTACAGATAATCCAGACATTATAGCCACGGGCACTCTTTATTTAAGAGCAGATGCCGTGGCTTTTTTCGGTTATGTCATGATTTTTGCTTGTGTGGCTGTGTTGCAAGCCGTAAAAAAACCCAACTTCCCACTCGTGGTTGGAATTTTAAGACAATTAATCTTGCCAATCATTGTCAATTATATTCTCATTGTGCAACTGGGTTATGATTTACCCTATTTGTTTTGGTCTGTCGTAGCAATTGTCATTGTCAGTGCTTTATTAATGTATTGGTATACCAAAAGGCAGCTTGCTCAATTGACTAACAATCAAGCCAATAACAGCTCTGAAACCTAAATCAATTGAAGGGCTTGAACAAATTTTAGCCCATAAATATCATGAACAATACCAAGGCCACACCTGCCATGGTGAAATACAATCCATTGTTAAATATTTTTGTTTTGGGTCTAAACATCCAAAAAGATGTTATCACCATTAATAACAATAACACTCCGAAAGATATGTTAAACCAGTAAAGTGGATCACTCGATTTG
>JBGCFT010000276.1:0-2554 GCA_045107085.1 Marinicellaceae bacterium
CTCAAAAATTAACGGCCAATTTTTACCAGTAACCCAGGTTTTTTTAGTGGTTTCATCATAAGCGATACCATTCAATACGCCTGGTTTTTGTATGTAATCAATCAATAAATTGGGCAGATGATATTTATCTACAACATTGCCTGATTGAGGGTCAATGACCACGATATAATCTGTTTGAAAAATATTGGCCCATATTTTTCCATCAATCCATTCTAATTCATTTAAATAGTTAATGGCAGATCCATTGATCTGGACTTGCACTGTTTTGATGACTTCAAATGTTTTGGGGTTAAGAAATTGTAAAGTACTGGAACCATTAGACATAATCAGATGGCTACCATCATGGGTCAGACCCCATCCTTGGCCTTTGTATTTAAATTCTTGTGTGATTTCTAGCGTATCCTTATCCACTTTAAAGGCTTTTTGAGCTTGCCAAGTTAAAACATAAATATCGCCATTAAATTCAGTTAAACCCTCGGCAAAATATTTTTTATCTAATCTTTTTCGTTTAATGACTTTTCCAGTTTCTATGTCCCACTTCTTTAATTGCGAAATACCATAACCACCACAAGATTCCCAAACAATGTTATTTTGTATAATCAATCCTTGAGTAAAACAGGCTTTTGAGTGTTTTTTGCTGTTCTGTCCAGCCGCTAATTGTGCAAAACTTTGTGGCAAGGCCAATAAAAGTACCACAGCAATCCACTGTTTATTTTTATTCTTTAAGTTATTTAAAAATTTCATCATCGATTTTAACATGGACAAGTGATTCATTGCACTGAAGCGATTATAGACAAGTGCTATTATGGCATAACTTTTCTGAATATAACAATAACAGTTGAATGTTATAAAAATTCATAATTTTGCCATTAATTTAAAGAAACAAAGTACTGATAAGTATTTTCAAGGATAAGACATTGTTAGAATTTTTTCTAACTCTTCTGGACGTTTCCAATTTTCTCCACAAACAAATCTGGGGATTTTCCAAATATTACTTTCTGGTGTTACATATTCTCCACCGGTTATAAATGCCGCATTTAACATTTTATTAGTTGGAAAATATTCATCAATGAGATAATTATTATGATCACCATAAGGATAAGCAAACAATCGACTGCTTAAATCTCCGATAACTGATCTTATATATGTTTCTGCTTGTTGAATTTGTAAGTTGGCATCATTTAAATTATTTATTTGATCAAACCTGCCTTTTATTTGGTCAGCATTGGCAACAATATCTAAATTAACATGAGTGTGATCCCAACTGTGATTTCCAATATCTAGTATTCCTGATTGAGCCGCATTTAACCACCAATCATCATTCCATTGTTTTCGACCAGCAATACAAGTCTTATCAAGTATTGCTCTTGCTTTTGCAGAGGCAATAACAAAACTTGTCGCTTTTGGGTTAAAACCTTCTGTAGTAGCCTCTTTGATTAACGTATAAAAACTCTTTAAGTAACCATAAGCAGGGTGACTCCAATCTTTAAAATCATGATCTGTAGCATCATCAAAGCTCAAACCGATTACTGGCTTAGTTGGCCATGGTTTATTGTTTTTGAGAAAGTCAACAATCTCTACTAATGAAACAACTTCAAAACCAAGTTGCTTTATCAACTGCAAATCAGTTTCTAGGGCAACGTGATCGTTTGTCCAATATTCCCACCCTGGTGCGTGAAGTGCATGATAGGTTAGTATCGGTATTTTTATCAATTTGGTGTCCATAATGCAGTAAATGTATAATCTGTATTTGCTCCAACTATATTATTATCATTTGTGATTTTAATTAGATATGCCCCTGCTTCTATTATATTCATATCAATTCTAGATTCTTTTGTATTATTGTAATCGCAATTACGTGCAACAGGCGTAGTAAGATTACCAATAAAATAAACATCCAAACAAGTATCAGCATTATTTCCTAATGCTGATGTGAAGTATGTCATTGTTCCAGCTCCAGACATCCACACATTAACCCAATCAACTGTATCATCAGCAAAGTTATGAACTTGGGGAACTCCAGTATAACTCTGGCTTAATGATGAATCATCATCTTCTTCGTATATATCAATAGATTGTTGAGCTGTCCATAAAGCAGTAAAGGTATAATCGGTATTTGCTCCAACTATGTTATTTTCATTAGTGATCTTAATAAGGTATGCCCCTGCTACACTTATATTCACATCAATTCTTGATTCTTTTGTATTATTGTAATCACAATTACTTGCAACAGGCGTAGTAAGATTACCAATAAAATAAACATCCAAACATGTATCTGTATTTATTCCTAATGCTGATGTGAAGTATGTCATTGTTCCAGCTCCAGACATCCAAACATTAACCCAATCAACTGTATCATCAGCAAAGTTATGAACTTGGGGAACACCGGTATAATTCTGGCTTAATGATGAATCATCATCTTCTTCATAAATATCAATAGATTGTTGAGCTGTCCATAATGCAGTAAATGTATAATCTGTATTTGCTCCAACTATGTTATTTTCATTAGTGATCTTAATAAGATATGCGCCTGCTTCACTTATATTCAAATCAA
>JBGCFT010000277.1:0-7257 GCA_045107085.1 Marinicellaceae bacterium
TTAATGAGAATTTAACAACTGATTTGCTAACATGGCTTTAATGATAATAATGACCAAGGAGTTAGTTAAATGAATCGACCCATAATATTTCTACTACTATTAATCACTTCCAGCTTTCAATTGCAAGCTGTGCATTTAAGCAAAGACAAAACTGGACAAGTCTTAATTTTTCCCTATTACACAGTTAATGGCGGACAAGATACCTTAATTAATTTAGTTAACACAACAGATGAGACCAAAGCCCTCAGGGTGCGTTTTAGAGAAGCTGCGAACAGCCGAGAAGTCTTTGCTTTTAATGTTTATTTAGGCGCAAATGATGTATGGAGTGGCGGTGTTATTAATACCGAAGACGATATCCCACAAATCCTCTCATTCGATCAATCTTGTACTTTGCCTGAAATTAGTTTCAGTTCCAATACAAAATTTTATGAGGATAAATTTACGGGCGATTTCAGTGACAATTACTCGGATTATTCTTATCGAATGAATGAAGGTTTTATAGAAGTTTTTGAAATGGGAGTGGTGACCGGAGCCAGTGCTGCTGCCGCAATAATTGAAGAAGATACAGCACCTGATTGTTCGGTATTGCAAAATGCCTGGAACTCTGAAGGCTATTGGACTAACAATCCCGAGACTGACATGTTGCCACCATCAGGAGGCATTACAGGAAATGTTACCATCATTAATGTAACTAAAGGCTTGGCTATTAGTCAAGAGCCGACAGCCTTTGAAAATTTTAGTGATGATATTCTTAACTTTAATATTGATCATGACTCTCCATCATTAGCCGATGGCAGTGTCAATGCTCAAATTGAACAAGATGGTGCGATAGTGAATACAAATTGGCCCACTGGCTACCAAGCTATTAGTGCCTTACTCATGAAAAATCAAATTTCTAATGAATTTGTGTTAACAGATGTTATTGGAGCTAACACAGATTGGATTGTGACAATGCCAACAAAACAATACCATACAGACTCTATGTATTTAGATGGTACTAATCCTGTGGCGCCTTTTGTTGGGGATAATAATTCTTGTGAAGAATACCGTTATGCTTACTGGAATCGTGAAACTCAAGAGCCAGGTACTGAATTTGATACTCCGTTACCAGGTGTGCCTCCACCTCTTCCACCTGTTGAACTAACTGTTTTGTGTCATTCTGCCAATAATATTGCTTTCTATGATTCTGAATATGATGAATCTCAGGTTCCATTTGGAATTTTTTCAAGTAATATTCCTGGTGTAAATAATGAGCAGGAGGGCGTGAGAATTGATACAATTTTTACTTTGGATCCTACATATTTTGATACTGGATGGATGAGTCTAACATTTGACCAAAGTGTAGTGCATGTCGAAAATAACGATATAATCACTCTTGTTGGAATGCCTGTGATTGGTTTTGCGGCACAAAATTTTGTCAACAACAGTGATAACCAAAATAATAGAAACTACGCAGCTATTTTTGCACACAAATATTCTAATGAAATCATTCGTGATGAAGCTCCAAATGAAGAAAAAGCCATGCAAATTACTGAAGACAATAAAGGTCAAGTTCTTTTGTTTCCTTACTATACGGTAAAGAATGATATCAATACGCTTTTATCAATAGTCAATACAACAAATGAAACTAGAGCTTTGAGGATACGGTTTTTAGAAGGCAACAATTCTCGTAATGTTTTGAGTTTTAATATTTATATTTCACCCTATGATGTATGGACAGCGGGGTTGGTTCCTACAACATCCACCACCCCAGGATATATTGGAGAACCGACTGTTAAGTTAGTTACATTTGATAATTCTTGTACAGTACCTGCGATTATCAATGGACAAGAGTTTTTACCGTATGCGTTCACAGGTGAATTTACTGATGGTTTTGGTGAAACTTTAGACAGAAGCCAAGAAGGGTCCATTGAAATATTTGAAATGGGTACATTAAGCAATGCCAATGATCTGGCATCAGCACAGCACAATACTTCTGGTGTGCCCAGTTGTACAAGATTAACTTCTCATTGGCAGCCACCTTCTGGAAAATGGTTTCAAGACCCAAATGAAGACATCAATCCCCCTACTGGTAACTTATTTGCCTCAGTGAGTTTGATTGATATAGCCCGTGGTATTGACATGACTTATGATGCCACGGCTATTGTCAATTTTAGCACTGAAAGTAATCATACTTATGTAGGTGATTTGTCTCCAAATTTATCAACGGGCAACAATTTAAAAACAAGTATAAGTACGCAGGACGGCATTATTAGGACAAATTGGTCATCTGCAATTGATGCTGTCTCAGCATTATTTATGCAAACTGAAGTCAGTAATAATTATACAATAGAGCCAACAATTAATGCACAAACCGATTGGGTGAATTATTACCCAACAAGGCCTTTTTATACCGACCCCATGTTATTTGATATCGATATTGGATCAGGCCCTTTTGAATATAATAAAGAGAATTGTGTCATATTACGGTTTGAATCGTATAACCGAGACCAACAAAAAAATGGAATCGAACCACTAATAGTTCCTGTTTTACCACCAGGAATCTATGATCCTCAACATTGTAATGGAGTTAATACCGTTAGTATAAACGATGTTGATTTTACGCAATCAATTTTAGGTTCCAACTTATATATGCTTGATTGGATCGATCGCGAAGGCTTTGATTCTGTTTACTCTATAAGAAACACAGAAGGTTGGATGAAGAATATATATAATGAGACGTCATCATTAATTGGAACGGGTGAAAATGGTGAAACGCATGAAATATTTGGTTTGCCAGTTTTGGGTTTTGCTGCACAAAGATACATCAACAATAATTCAGCTCCTGGGGTGATGGCAAATTATGCCGTTATTCAGATGAATAAAGGCAAGAGAAAAATCACCATTGAAGAGTAGCAACTATATAAAACTTTAAGAAAAGTCAGAAGTCATTTATAATTCAATCCATGAATAGATTTCTGACTTTTCTCCTTTTAGGATGTATGACACATTCTCACGCTCAACAAATTGATGAGCGTTGGTATTGGAATATCAATGCAGGGGCAATTGTACCTGACGACTCTTTACAACTTAATGATGCCCATATTTACGATTTCAGGGTAGGTAAGAGTATGAACTACAAATGGTCATATGAAATCCAAGCCTTTACAGATGAATATGATTTCGATATCGATTATGGCCTGAAACATCAAGGATTGGCGGTTAATTTTCTTAATATTAACCATGATCCATTATGGAAACCCTATTTTTTAATAGGTGCTGGATTTATTTATCATGAGTCTCCTTTAGATTCAGGAACCAATCTGTTTTTCAATGTAGGTGTAGGTGCCAGTTGGTATTTCTTTGGCGATAATATCCGCTTGCGTGCAGAGGCTGTTTCTCGATTGGACTTGAATGATACTGAATTACCCGGCCAAGATGGCTTTGGTGATGGCATCTTTAGCGTGGGCTTGACTGTTCCAATTGGAAATTAAATTAAAATGAAACAGATGAAAATATTAATTATTCTAGCCAGTTTAAGTCTGCATTCTCTTGTGGCATCAAAAACTGAGTCTTTAGATCTGATATCAAATTTCAACATGTTTGATGTTGGCCTGGCGCAAATAAATCATGACAAATATTATGATATATTCACAGTTAATCAAGAAAACGCAGAAAGTGTGTTGATTAACAAAGATGGAAAGTTTGTTGAATCTGGATTAACACTGGGATTAAAACAAACGGCTGATATGCCGGATTATGAATCTACTGGTCGTTCTCCTAAGATAAAAGATGGCTTAAATATTTATACAGCAGTCAATGATCAACTGATTATATATTGTCACAAATGTGATCAAAACGTTAAAGGTTCGGTAAAATTTCCGACACCTAAAAATGAAAAGAACAACATTGAAATTATTCATCAAGAGTCAGCAGTTTTTGAAAAAAAGTATAAGCCGATTGCAGGCAGAGCCTACGTTATCGCGGATTTTGAGCTGGAAAAATCTGGCTTGATTGTAATCGATGTACATTTCATTGACACCAACATTGAATTTGAAATAGACACGCCAGCCGAAAAAATATTTTTGGGAGAAAATTCAATTTCACCAGAAACCAATAATTTCACAATGAGTTCAAGGGACAACCATTCTTTCGCGTGGACACGATTAAATAATGATAATTTTTCGGATGTTTATATGTCTTCTGGCGGCCTAAAATCTAGAATTAAGGAGTTTCATCCAAGAGCTGTTATACCTGGATTATTGTATGTAAAGCATGCAGGACTTGGAAAGTTTGAGAATAAATACAAAAAATCTCAAATATTTAAAGAAAATTGCATAACCTATAGATCAGAATGGGTTGATGTTGACAGTGATGGCGATTTAGATTTATTTCAAGGATGTAGAAATGGAATCAATCAAATGTATAGGCAATATGGAGTTGGACCAGGAAAATTTGAAAACATAGCGATCGACTTTAATTTTGGTTTTTATCACGGAGAAGAGTTTGAATGGATAGATTGGAATCGGGACCAAGCCATTGATTTATTATTGATTCAAAAAGACAGTCTTTACATTTATAAGAACAAAATTTCAAGACACCAAAGACCAATTATCTCAAGAGTGGATATATTTCCTGATTTGGGAACCAATTTGCATTCTAATAATTCATCTATCAGAACTTTCGATATAAATAACAATGGCACTGCTGAGATATTTGTAAGCACTAAAGAAGCCTTACACTACTTTGAAATGGATGCCAATAAAAGATACAAGAAAAAAGAAATCACAGGTTTAAATTTGCCCAAAGATTTATCAGGAAATATCAATATAATTGATGTTAATCTAGATGGATTAGCAGATATTGTTGCTTATGAAAGTGGTATATTCTTACAAAAAGCGGACAATACTTTTGAAAAGTCAACTTTATATCCTGAGCTTTTTGTTAAAAGAAACAACAGATATAAAAACCTCATTTGGTTTGATGCAGATATCAATGGACAATGGGATGTCCTCAATGCTGAAAGTTATTTGACAGAAAATTATGAAAAAAAGACGATAAAACTCATGTCTTATGAATATCAAGATATTCCTAAGTGGGACCATTTGAATTTGCACAGAAACCTATCAAGTTCCAATAAGAATAACTGGTTGCAAATTGATTTACAGGGCACTTCTTTCAATCGTGATGCCATTGGTGCGGTTGTCACTGTCACTGCTGAAAACGGATTGAAACAAACAAGATACAATCACGGAACAAGCGACTCTATTCGTTCTCAAGGCCATTATCGGTTGTATTTTGGTTTAAAAGATATTCCAAAAGTTGATATTACGGTTAATTGGCCTGATGGAACAGTAACCACTCGAAAAGACATCAAATCAAACCGTTTATTAACCATAAAACATCAAACACAAGTAACTGAAATGTAAATTTCTAGTTTGACAATATCTAAAAAAACACAATAAATATTCTCTGATAAAATCAATCAATGATTAATTGCATCAATTAATCTATAATCGTTTACGATTTATTTGGATATAAGTTTTTTATCTCTTTAAATTGTACTTAGTCACAATCAAAGAATACATCAATCACAAATTTTAAAACAAAGATAATATGAATATAATAAATGAACTATCAAAACTAAATACCCATAACTGGCAAAAAATTTGTGCTGCTGAAGATTGGTCAAAGCCAGAATTTAAATTTGTATTAGAAAAAATCTTCAAAAGTAATGCTTCTTATCATAGAAAACAATGGGAATTTGTAACGATCTTTTTGTGTTTATCTCAGCAAGGTAAGTTAAACCAAAATTCTATAGGTGCTTCGTTTGGAGCAGGAAAAGAGCCATTAATTTATCATTTATTACCTTATGTTAAATCGTTTTTAGCAACAGATTTGTATTCTTGGAATACGGGTTGGGATACTGCTAAAATGGGAAAAAAAGATACCCCCATGGACTTCTTAAAAAGAAATGCTCCAAAAGCAACAGATCTATCTAATCTTCAAGCTGAAGAAATGGATATGCGAACCTTGGATATAGAAGACAACAGTCTTGATTTTTGTTATTCCTCTTGTGCGGTCGAACATATTGGTGACCACGCTGATTTTGTGCAACATTTAAAAGAAGTTAAAAGGGTCTTAAAACCTGATGGAATTTATGTCATGACAACTGAATTTTTATTCAATCATCAAACGGTGGCTAACAAAGGTAATTATAAATTTGATAATGAATATTTGAAAAAGCTTTTTATAGAATCTGGTCTTGATACTCAAATGGAATTTGATGCAGGTTGTGAAGAAAGTAGATTAAATGTGCCGAGAGCTTATGTGAGGCCATTAATTGGTGGTAAAAATATAGAAAAATTATTGGCTTCTGCTGCTATTTTAGACATTGAAGGTGTGGCTTATACCTCTTGTTGTTTTATTCTTTCACCGGCTCAAGGCGATACTGTTAAGTCCTATCAAACTAATGGTTTGTCACAATCTTCAAAATTTACCAAGAAAAAAGTTTATAAAAATATGCTGCACTTGTTTACTGATAAACGAAGTATAGATCCATTTTATTCACTCAATAAAAATAGTCGATTATTCCTAGATGATCATATGAAATTTAGGGTTGAATCAAAAAACGACAACAGACTAATCAAATTGGACAGAGCAAACTTTTGTTTCACTGACTATATATATTTTGAAGATCACCATGCCTCTTTTACCATTAGCTATGAATTATCTGAATATAAAGGCAAGGTCAATTGGTTTTTAGTGGAGAAAGACTCCTTTCAAATAAAAGGAAAAACCCGAAAAAAATCATTGATGGTTAAACATAAACAAGATGATTCAAGCCATAATATTAGTTTTGATTTTGTTGCGGAACCACATAAAGTTTATGCAATAATTGGGCAAATTCCTCCCAAAAATTTTGACTCAAACATGTTAGAATTATCCATAAAGAATTTAAATGTATTTGCCCAGTTAGTTAAATAAAACTTTATGAACGCTAAGCCTGTAATACATTACTATTTAGAATCGAATAACTTTAATTTATAAATGCTATTTAATAGCCTTCACTTTTTTGTATTTTTAGTTGTTGTACTAATTATTGCGGCTTTATTAAGAAAATACTCTAAGAAAACAGAAATTTGGTTCTTGGTCATTGCCAGTGCTTATTTTTATGGTCAGTGGAACTGGTCTTACCTGATTCTGATATATGTGACCATAGTGGTAGATTATTTTTTAGGGCTGAAATGTTATAAAGCTGATAACCCGCAGAAGTTT
>JBGCFT010000278.1:0-3739 GCA_045107085.1 Marinicellaceae bacterium
GGAGATAATGTGAAAATGGTTGTTACGTTAATCAATCCAATTGCGATGGAAGAAGGATTGCGCTTTGCAATTCGTGAAGGCGGCCGCACAGTTGGTGCAGGTGTTGTTGCTAAGATTCTTAAGTAATACACAAGTAATAAAACAAATAAATTAATTATTAAGATAGAGCGTAGCGAAAAGCGCGCTCTTAACTACAGAGGCGACGGTAATGGCCGATCAAAAAATAAGAATAAGACTGAAAGCGTTTGATCATAAGTTAATAGATCAATCAGCAGGAAGAATAGTTGATACTGCAAAGCGCACTGGTGCTCAGGTAAAAGGGCCAATCCCTTTACCGACACGTATAGAGCGTTACACAGTATTAACATCACCGCATGTTAATAAAGATGCACGAGATCAATATGAAATCAGAACGCATAAGCGCTTGGTTGATATTGTCGATCCAAATGACAAAACAGTAGATGCACTAATGAAATTAGATTTAGCAGCTGGTGTTGACGTCCAAATCCAACTCTCTTAAAGGTGTAGAAAATGACTATTGGAATTATCGGACATAAAGTTGGTATGACAAGAGTATTCTCTGATGAAGGAAAATCAACTCCTGTTACAGTTGTGAGCATAGCTGACAATACCATATCACAAATTAAAACAACTGAAACTGATGGCTATAATGCCATTCAAGTTTCAACTGGCACAGTAAAACCATCAAAGGTAAGTAAGCCTCTTGCAGGTCATTTCGCAAAAGCGGGTGTTAATGCAAGTAATTTTATGATGGAATTTAGAACTGATGAATCACATGAAGTAGGATCTAATTTAGATGTGAATATGTTTGAAGCAGGACAAATTGTAGATGTTACTGGTCGTTCAAAAGGTAAAGGCTTTCAAGGTGTAATTAAACGTTACAACTTTCAAATGCAAGATGCCACTCATGGTAACTCTGTGTCTCACAGGGCGCCTGGTTCAATTGGGCAATGTCAGACTCCAGGCAGAGTATTTAAAGGTAAAAAAATGTCTGGTCATATGGGTGACAGAAATGTTACAACTCAAAATCTTGAAGTCGTAAGAGTTGACGCTGATAAAGGCTTGATTCTTATAAAAGGGGCAGTACCTGGGGCAAAGAATTCAAGAGTAATCATTAAACCAGCAGTTAAGGCTTAAGGAGAGGATGATGGAAATTAAAGTAACAGGTAAGAAAGCCAAAGTTGAAGTCTCTGAAGAAGTATTTAATCGTGACTATTCTGAAGCTCTAGTGCATCAGGTGGTTACAGCTTATTTGGCGGGTGGTCGCTCTGGAACAAAAGCACAGAAAAATCGAGCAGCTGTAAGTGGTGGTGGTAAAAAACCATTTGCACAAAAAGGAACAGGACGCGCAAGAGCAGGAACTATCAGAAGTCCTATATGGGTTGGTGGTGGTACAACTTTTGCAGCTCAACCTAGAGACCATTCTCAAAAAGTTAATAAGAAAATGTACAGAGCAGCTATGAAATCTATCATATCTGAGTTAACCAGATCTGAGCGAATGGTTTTTGTAAATAGTATTGCAATAAAAGATGGTAAAACTAAAGAAGCAGTAAAGTTTTTAGCTAAACATGAAATGGTTAAAGGAACAATTGTTGTAGATGAAATTACAAGTGAAGTCGTACTTGCAACAAGAAATATTCCCAATATATATGTAACAGATGTTAAATCTTTAGATCCAGTTTCTCTGGTTTCATCGCATAAAGTAATCATGACAGCTGCTGCAGTAGACAAAGTACAGGAGTGGTTATCATGAGCTTAAATAATGTATACAATACGGTATTATCGCCAATAATATCTGAAAAAAGTAACAGAATTGGCGAAGCATCAAATCAATATGTGTTTCAAGTAGCGGTGTCTTCTAACAAAAAACAAGTGAAAGCGGCCATAGAGAAGCTATTTGAAGTAACGGTAGAAAATGTTCAGATCTTAAATGTTAAAGGTAAAACCAAATCATTTAGAGGTAAACAAGGCAAAAGACCTAATTGGAAAAAAGCCTATGTCAGAGTGCAAAGTGGTCAATTAATTGACTTCGGCGTAGCGGAATAATCAGGAGAATAACATGGCACTAATAGTAATGAAACCTACGTCCCCTGGTAGAAGAGGCACGGTTAGAGTTAAAAGAGATGGTTTGCATAAAGGCGGTCCACACGAAGCTTTAGTCGAAAAAAAGACTAAATCTGGTGGTAGAAATAACAATGGTAGGATTACCACTCGTCACAAAGGTGGTGGTCACAAACAAAGATATAGAATAATTGATTTTAAAAGAAACAGTAAAGATCAAATTACTGCCAAAGTTGAGCGCATTGAATATGACCCTAACAGAACAGCTTATATAGCTCTCATATGTTACAAAGATGGTACGAGAAGTTATATTATTGCTCCTAAAGGTTTAGAAGCAGGTATGACAGTTCAATCAGGTAGTAATGCACCAATTAAAGTAGGAAACTGTTTACCAATATCAAATATACCATTAGGCTCAGTTATACATTGTATTGAAATGAAACCTGGAAAAGGGGCTCAAATCGCTCGCAGTGCTGGCGCTAATGTTCAATTAGTGGCTAAAGCTGGAATTTATGCCACTCTAAGATTGCGTTCTGGTGAAACCCGTAAAGTACCGGTTTCATGTAGAGCAACTTTAGGAGAGGTTTCTAATGGCGAACATAACCTTGAAAAGCTAGGAAAAGCAGGAGCAAGCCGTTGGAGAGGTGTAAGGCCAACAGTAAGAGGTGTTGCAATGAATCCAGTAGATCACCCACATGGTGGTGGTGAAGGTAGAACCTCTGGAGGTCGTCACCCAGTAACTCCATGGGGTATGAAAACCAATGGTTATAAAACCAGAAAAAACAAGCGTACTGATCAGTATATAGTGCGTCGTAGAAACAAAAAATAGGTAATAGATATGCCACGTTCTCTAAAAAAAGGTCCACACGTTGACCATCATTTAATGAAAAAAGTACTCAAAGCAGTTGAGGAAAATAATAAACGACCAATTCAAACTTGGTCACGAAGATCAATGATATTGCCAGAAATGGTTGGATTGACTATCGCTATTCATAACGGTAGACAGCACATTCCAATATTAATATCCGAAGAAATGGTTGGTCATAAACTTGGTGAATTTTCACCTACTAGAACTTTTAAAGGTCACTCAGGTGATCGTAAATCTTAATAGGTTATGATAATGGAAATTACAGCAAAACATATGAGAGCAACAATCTCGGCGCAAAAAGTCCGTTTAGTTGCCAATCAGATAAGAGGTATGCAGGTAGAAAAAGCTGAACAATTATTAGCTTTTAGCCCTAAAAAAGCAGCCCATTTAGTTAAAAAAGTATTGATGTCAGCAGTGGCCAATGCAGAACACAACGAAGGTCTAGATGTTGATGAATTAATCGTTAGCACGATCACTGTTGATGAAGGCCCAACTTTAAAACGTGGAAGAGCACGTGCAAAAGGAAGGGGAACACAAATTTTAAAAAGAACAAGCCACATCACTGTTAAAGTGGCTGAAGCATCGTAAAGGCAAAGTTATGGGTCAAAAAGTACATCCAATTGGAATTAGACTAGGTATATCAAAACCATGGAATTCGCGCTGGTATGCGGAGAAAAAAGATTTTTCAGATTACTTAATCAAAGATATTAAAGTCAGAAATTTCTTGAAAAAGGAACTTGCTAACGCTTCTGTTAGTAAAATTGATATTGAACGTCCAGCTAAAAATGC
>JBGCFT010000279.1:0-6017 GCA_045107085.1 Marinicellaceae bacterium
TTGAAACCACATAATTGCAGTTAAATCGTTGCTAGATTCAATCAACAGTTCAGATTTCTCAAGATAGGCTTTGGATTGTTTGATATCATTATTGAAATAACTGATGATGGCTTGCTGCCCCAATGAGTTTATTTGTCCTGAAAGGTCGTTCAAGGATGCGTATATTTTTTCTGACTTCTGGTATTGTTCTATGGCATTTTGATGATTACCAATATTATGTTCAATGCGACCTAGAGTGTCGTACATATGGGCTTTAAGTTGCGGTAAATCATTAAAATTGTATTCAATTTGTCTCTTACCCATAGTTAACACATCGGATAAGTTGGTGTCTTTGCCTTTAACTCCTAACGGCGATGCTGATTCGAGAATATTAATCAAAAAATCAGATGTTTCTTTAGCAATATCACGTTGCAAGCTGACTTCTTTTTGAGTTTGGTTCATGTAAACTGGTAAACCAATCAAAAACACCATAAGCACAGTTGCTAATGCTGTGACTGTTCTGTTGCGATTGACAAATTTCTTAAATTTATAGATAAAACTATCACCACTGGCGGTCAATGGTTTCGAGTTTTGATAATACTCTACATCCATTAGCATTTGATTGACCGTGGCATAACGTCTTTCAGGTTCTTTGCGCAATGCCATCATTATTAAATTATCCAAATCTCCTTTTAGCTTTGAAGCTGAAAATACAGGATTATCAATTATGCTGCTAGGAACTTGCGGAGTTATATCTGAAATTTGCTGAATTAATTCTGCATGAGACTCGGTATTGTTTTGTTGGGCTTTATGATGGGTTAATAATTCATATAAAATTAAGCCTAACGCATACACATCGGTTGCTGTTGAAATTTCAAGTCCATTAATTTGTTCAGGGCTGGAATAAGCAAAAGTCATCATTGTGGCACTTTTGGTTATGTCTTGATCGTTATCTAGATTTTTAGCAATGCCAAAGTCCAATAATTTCACCGTGCCATCTTTTGTGACCATCACATTCGATGGTTTAATGTCTCGGTGAATAATGCCTTTTGAATGAGCATAATTTACTGCATAGCACACTTGTTTGAAACAATCCAAGTGTTGATCAATTGTCTTCAAGTTTTGCTTGGCATATTCGACTATTGGCAAGCCATCTATCCATTCAAGAATCATATACAAACGGTTGTCTTTGTAGGTTCCTCCACCTATTAATTGGGCAATATTGTTGTGACTCAGTGATGCGAGAAATTCTCGTTCGGTTTGAAATCGACTGAGTTCATGTTCATTATGACTGACTTTTATAAACTTTATCGCAACTTTTTGAGTAAATTCACCGTCATTTCGTTCAGCCAACCAAACTTCACCTTGACCACCAGCACCTATGGGTTTGATTAACTTATAAGATTCAATCACATCATCTACTTGAATCACATCCATACCAATTGTGGAATCTAAGGATTGTTTAATCGAAAGTGTTAAATCTGAGGTTTCTTGTGATTCAAAATCCAAAAGCTCTTTGACCATTTTCTTGACATTTTCTGAATAGTCACTTTTTTGAATAAGGTATTTTTGTTGCTTGATAGTTGCATCAACACAATCAGCAAACAATTCTTTTACTTGTTTTTTAAATGTGGACGAATGATTGTCTTGACTCATTGGTCTTTAATAAAATTATTGATAAAAGCTCGTCCAAACTTAATGTCTCTTTCTAAAGTTGCCAGAGAAACATCTAAATATTTTGCAGCCTTAATTTGCGATAAATTAGTGAAATAAACCAGATCGATTGCTTCAGCACTGCGCTGATCAAAGTCAAACAACTCATTGATGGCTTTATCAATGAGTGAAAAGTCGGGTGTTGAATCTATAACACCTAATGCTCCAGTGTAATCAATCATCACTTTTTTATGTTTTTTCTTATCAGCGCTTTTTGAACGACCATAATCAATCAAAACACGCCGCATTTGTTTAGCTAATGTTCTGAAATAATGCTTCTCATTATTAACTACCAAATCAGACTTAGATAATTTCACATATGCCTCATGAACCAAATCAGTGGCTGATAAAGTGTGATTATTTCTTTCATTCATCATTAATTTGTGAGCAAGATGACGCAAATCATTGTATAAAACAACATCCAAGTCATTGGTTTTCTCTGGTTTTTTATCCTGAATTTCTGGCATAATTTTAATATAACACAATTCATGCATTAATTTAATAGAGAGCTTTGCATAACTATATGATGAAAGAAAAAATAGAGAAAATTTACCAGATTGATGGAAAAATCGCACGTAATAGCTCGCTATTGCTAAGATTTTTGCAGAAAATCTGGTGAATTTAATCATTTTTTACTCGTCATCATAGTTATGCAAAGCTCTCTAATATCATTAATTAATCAAAATTAAAATATTTTGAGGGGTTTTGAAATTTAACTCGCTATTAACAGCATATTTAATTAATTAATGGTGTCCCCAATGTATTATAATTTTGAAAAATTCTCTTTAACTGTACTTTTACTGATCATTAGCCAATATGCATCTGCTTCAATTATTTCAGTAGATGCTCCAACTGGAGTTATCAATGATTCTGATGGCCTGTGTTCTATTTCTGAGGCCATTGTCAATGCCAATAATGATTTTGCTACTTATATGGAATGTACAGCAGGCAATGGCGCTGATACCATAGAGATTCAGCAGAATATTATTCTAACGGAATTCAACAGCACCGATGCAAACGATGGAAACTCTGGGCTTCCTGTAATTGATTCTGAAATAATTATTAACGGAAATGGGTTTTTAGTTGAAAGAGACAATAATTTATCATGTAATTTAAACGATACTAATGAAGCGGGAGAATTCCGTTTGTTGCATAATATAGGAGTCTTAACTGTACAAAATATCAAATTATATAATGGTTGCGCTGATGGAAGTTTTTCTCAAAGCCTAGGAGGTGGAATCTTAAATACTGGTACATTATCCATAATAGATTCACAATTTTCACAAAACAGTGCCAATGAATGGGGAGGAGTATTACTAAATTATGGGCTAATTATAGAAATAAGTAATAGTACTTTTTATTTTAATACCGCAAATCAAGGAGGTGCATTGGTAAATAGCGGAACTGGTTCTATAACAGAAATAACAAACTCAACCTTTTCTGCTAATATGGCCACCTCTACAGCAGGAGCAATTCTTAATTTAAATGGGGGCATGATTAATCATATTTCCAACTGTTCTTTTGTTAACAATACATCAACTGGCTCAACATCCGTTATTCAAAACAATTCAAACGCTACGATTACTAATTTAACAAACTCTTTATTTAAAAATAATAGTGGTACTAGAGAATGTGCTAATTTTGGAGGCGATTTCAATGGATTTAATAATATTACAGATAATTCTTCTTCTTTTTGCCCAGGAGACATTGGAAGCTTAACTCCTCTCACAGTTGGTTTCTTAACTGATAATGGTGGACCAACTTTGACACATGCTTTGAGAGAGGGAAGTGAAGCATTAGATGCAGCCATCAATGGAACAAATAATGACCAGAGAGGAATGGATACATATTTAGTTAGAGATATTGGTGCATATGAGGTGCAAGAATATGAGTTATGTCCTGCAGAACTTTTTGTAGACGGGTTTTCAACTACTGTAAATAATGCTCAAGAATTAATATTAGCCATGGAATGTTCGAATAAAAATGGGAATTTTCTACCAGATACGATAAATTTAGTATCAGATATTAATTTAAACTCTGTATATTTTAACCACCCTTTTGATGGCAGAACTGGAACTCCAACTATAAATTCATCACTTATTATAAATGGACAAGGGTTTGAAATTGCCAGAGATCAAAATTTATTATGCGACCTAAATGACACTGAAGATGATGGAGAGTTTCGGTTGATTTACAACTCATCAGTACTGACATTACAAAATATTAAATTAGAAAATGGATGCGCAGATGGTGAGTCTTACTCTCATAGCCAAGGAGGTGGCATTTTAAATTCTGGAATACTATCAATAATAAATTCTGAAATTTCAAACAACAAAGCCAATGGTGGTTTTTACGGAGGTGGTGGGCTTTATAACATTCTAACTGTTCTTGAAATTAGTAACACTACGTTTTCAAATAATTATTCTGATGAAGGTGCTGCAATCTTAAATACTGGAGCAATCACAGGAATATATAATTCTACTTTTTCAGGTAACATTGCCACTGATAGTGCCGCCGCAATAAGTAATATTTCTGGAAGCCAAATTGACATTATTTCAAACAGCTCTTTTGTTAATAACACTTCTGAAAATTCAACATCAGTAATAAATAATCATGCAAATGCAGCGATTTCGAATCTGACCAATTCATTGTTTAGTAACAACAATGGAAGCTTTGAGTGCCAAAATATGAACAATGTGTTTAATGGCTCTAATAACATCTCAGATAATCAATCTAGTGGCTGCCCTGGAACTAGCAGTAGTTTAACATCAGCAACTGTTGGACCATTGGCTGATAATGGCGGTTCTACTATGACGCATGCTTTATTAGCAGACAGCGAAGCATTGGATCAGGCATTAAATGGAACTAGCACAGATCAACGTGGATTAAATGCTTTTGGAACACGTGATATTGGCGCATATGAAGCACAGGCAATAGAATTGTGCTCCTCAGAACTTTTGATTGATGGTTTTACTACCACTGTTGGCAGCACCGAAGATCTTATCATTGCTATGGAATGCTCTAACCTTAATGGCAATCAAGAAATTGATAGGATAGATTTATCTGATAATATTATTTTAACAACTCCTTACGAAAACGATATAACAACAGGTTCAATTGGACTACCTATTATTGAAACAAAGTTATTTCTAAACGGTCAAGGGTTTAAAATTTCCCGAGATGAAAACCTGGTTTGTGATTTAAATGGAATTGTAGAAGAAAATGAATTCAGATTGCTACAAATCGAAGGTGAGTTAAGTTTACTCAATGTACAACTCTCAAATGGTTGTATTGATAATTATGATGGTGGCTCAATTTATAACAAAGGGCTAATGGAATTGATTAATATTTCGATAGAAAACAATCGCTCTTCAGACAATGGAGGCGGGCTGTACCATTCTTCTGGTTTTATTACTAGCATTATAAACTCAACATTTTCCAATAATACTGCTAATTCAGGAGCTGCAATGTATGTCTTAGATAATATTTTAATAATAAGTAATTCTACTTTCTCATCTAATTCAAGTTTAGGAACTGCAGCCATTCGTGTTCAATATGGAACCATAACTGACATCTTAAACTCATCATTCGTTAATAATTCCTCTCCAAATACCTCTGCCATTCAAGTAAACTCAAATGGCACGATAAGTAACATGAGTAATTCTCTGTTTAGTCATAATGTTGGGCAATCCGTTTGTAGTAATTTTGGAGGTTCATTTGAGGGTGCCAATAATATGGCAGATATTTCACCCAGTAATTGTCCAGGAACCATTAACATACTTACCAATAGTACAATTGGACCACTGGCTGACAACGGAGGACCAACCATGACACATGCTTTATTGGTAGGCAGTGAAGCACTCAACAATTCTGTGAACGGAAGCAACATGGATCAACGTGGTTATGCTGCAGATGGCCTGAGAGACATCGGGGCTTATGAAGCACAAATTCCAGTGGTCACGGCTCCAAACAACATTACTTTACTTGCACAAGGAAATACAACAGTTGTTGATTTAGGTATGTCAACAGTGGTTGATGCCGATGAAGCAGGATTGTTGGCAAGTCCAAATACCAGTGGTCCATTTGCAGTAGGAACACATGAAATCATTTGGGCTGCAGTTGATAGCCAAGGGCATATGGGTATGGCAACTCAGACTGTAACAATCGAAATTGCTACCATTGGAGGCACGGTGAGTGGTTTAGAAGGCAATAATCAGGTCAGCATTTCTGATGGAAGCCAACAATTGGTTCTAGGCAATCAACCCTATACTTTTGATGCAGGATTAAATCAAGGTGATGGATACATGGTTAACATCATTGGTCAA